>CAZXZC010000001.1:0-55978 GCA_964645125.1 uncultured Candidatus Saccharibacteria bacterium
GGTAGACCAAAAGCTGCGAACAAAATCGATGCCAAGCACTGATGTTGCAAGTAGTGCTAGTAAAAATACACTGAACGCTATCAAGAGGGGTGTTGTTTTGAGTCGAAACTCCTTGTATGAGTACGCCAACACTATCCATACTCCAAAGACTATTTCAACGAGTCCTTGGAAAAAAAGGGTTTTGGAAAATATATAAGGGTAGACTCCGTCGCGTAGGTAAAAAATTGGCGTGAGCGCTACTACCCCAATAATCCCCCATTCCAATATTGATACGAGTGTTTTTTTATTCATTGATACTCATTATTGTTCCGAAAAATGACCGTAAATACAACAACCCCCGCATTTGCATGCGGGGGTTGTATTTCACCAATGTTGTTACATTAGCTATTCCACCTCTGAAGACTATGAGCCTTGAGCGAATGAAATAGAGTTGATAACAATCGGAAGGCCAACGTTCGGCAAACTAATGTTTGCTGTACCTCCTGAGAGTGCATTGGTATAGGTAACATCGGTTGCACCGTTAATAGCCAAGTACAAGCTTTGTGATACACCGCTTGTTCCGGTATTGGTTGTGCCACCAGCACCCGACAACGTGTTTGATCGAATCTTGAATGTCTTCGTTGAACCTGGGTTCAATGGGAAGTTGCTCAAGTTAAAGGTCAAACTTGTCGTGGACGATGCTACAAAGGCGTAGGTTACCTGCTTCTGGTCGTCAAAGATGACTACAGAAGAAGCGTTACCGAAGAATGCACTGCCTGACGGAGCCGTACCATTGATGGTTATGGTTACCGTGTTCAGCAATACACCCTGACCAGCTGCATCGGAAGCAAAGGTCAAGCTACCAAGATCATCGTTACCTGATTTTGATCGGTTTGATGATGTGCCCAATGGACTTGCAGTTACCGTTACTTTACCACGCAATACAGTTATTGCATTAGCAACTGGCGTAGACAACGAGATTGCAGAAGTCGCATTTGAGGTATAGCCGAATGCTTTTACTGTTTCGCCAGCAAGTGAATCGTTATCGCTGTCGGTTGACGAGGCGATTTTGAACACGTGGGTGGTGTTATCAGTTGCAGCAGATGAGTCATAGGTTGATACATCACCTTTCAATATCACCGTAACTGGAGTGTTTTGAGGTACTCGGAGCGGCGTATTGAAGTTGAAGTGATAGTAGTACCCAGGACCTGGGTTGCTGCTTGAGGCAGCAGTGCTTGCTGTATCAACAGAGCCCAATGGAGTCGTCAGATCGCTCGCCTTATAAATCTTAAGATTGTTAAAGGCGCCCTTCACTGAAGATGTTGCTGCTACCTGTTGGAATACATTCAATTCCGTTATCTTCACATCCTCAACATTTGAGGTTTCAGTGAAGGTAAAGGCGGCCAATGTATTGCCTGTTGAACCCATGACCAATTGATTGGCTGCAGGGCTTTCGTTTGCAAGCGATACCTGTACCGTTGATTGACCGGCAATCACCACACCCTGGCCAGCAACAGTTGAAGACAATGAAATTGCATTCAACGAAGTTTGACCTGATGCAGAGATACCGCTGATAGAAGTAAGCACACTTACCGTGCTCGTAGGAGCGGTGCTTAAAATATCACCATAGATGTCAACCAGCTTGGTTTGGCCTGCTGGAACATTAAAGCTGTTGCCAGAGAATGAGTAGACGCCGCCGCTTGAGACTGTGTTTTGCATTTGTCCGAGCTGCACGCCACCCACCATTACTTTCAAGTTCTGTAAGTAGGCAAAGGAGCCAACCGTTACAGTTACCGAAGATACATTTACACCCTCAGCTGATGAAGCTGCGAATGAGTAGGAACCGATCTTACGGTTGCTTGAAGATGGGGTAATGTTCTGAGTACCAAGACCACTGCTTTTTGCCACCGTCAATGAGCTGGAAGCAAGCGACAAGCTCGCGCCAGTCACTGAACCACTTGAGGCAGTCTGTGATGAACTTAGGCCTTGCAAGTTGTTAGTGTTACCGGTCAAACGAGCCAATACGGATGAGAAATCAGCTGTTGACTGAATATCACCACGCAATGACAACACGCGTGTGGTGTTAGCCGGCACGATGTAGTTAATTGGCGAGGTGCTGCTACCGAAACAGTTTACTGCAGTTGAAGTTGACGCTGAGAAGTTACTGTCAGTACAGGTTACGCTGGTGGTCAATGAGTTGATTGTGGTACCAACTTGGCCGCCTGCATCGTCAGTGATGTTAAGGTTCTTAACATAGCTGTCGAGAGTTGCGCCAGTTCCACCAGTGAAGTTCAAACCGACACCAAGCCACTTTACCTTTACTGGCTCACCCGCGGCGTAAATGTTGAATTTCGCCAAGGTAATACCACTCTGGCCCTTTGCAACATTACCGGTTGGGGTATCAGTTGCTTGAGTCACGGTGATTGAACCAGTCAAGATGGTAACTTGGGTACCAGTGTTTGATTGAGCTGAGACAGGAACGTTGTAGACAGAGTCTACGGCGTAGATGTCATATGAGTTCAAGATCTCAAACTGGAAGTTGTAGCTTGGGGAACCTGTGATGTCTGCAAATACCTGCACGTTGTTTGAACCAGTGTTCAAGGTTGCAGGAGCAGCAGACAAATCAAAGTACGCCGAGCCATCTGGTGACACAGAAGCCAATGGTGAACCGACAGTCGTGCCGTTTACCTTAAGGGTAACGTTGCGAATATCGGCTTTGTTGGCTGAACCGATCACCTTGAAATTGATACCTTTCAACCACTGCTTACTGTTGGTAGCGGTGATGTTCCAAGCGCCAACTAAGTTACCGGTTGTACCAGCTGTTACGTTGGTGGTTACCGAGCTAGAAGCCACGGTCAATGAACCAAGTGCTGGGTTGCTTACCGAGGTCACTGTGAAGGTGTTTCCGTTTAATGGGAAAGTACCTGCTGCAGTTACTGCGGCATTGTTTGCATCAACAGCAGACACGTCTGATGCTGAAGCGAACGCAAAGCCAACAGTGTTACCGGCTGACAAACCGGCTGATGGATCGATAGCGAGCCAAAGTTTGCGGGTTTGACCAGCAGCGACACTCCATCCCAAATTGCTGAAGACAATCTTACCAGCATTAAGTGATGTGTACTGTGCTACTACTTTTCCGTTTTCAACCAAGTACGCGCCCGAGATTGAGCTGTCCGACAATACGCCGGTCTTTGTAAAGGTAAGCGTGTTGACGGTAACGCCACTGGCTGAGCCAGCAGTCAAGTTGACGGCCAATACTGGGACACGAGAAGCGGCGGCAGACGGACTTGAAATAAGTGAACCTGCTACCGGGTTATCCGAAGCCAAAGAGATCGAAAGGCCGCTGCCTGGAACTGGAGTGCCAGTGCCGGTGCCAGTACCTGTTCCGGTACCGGTACCAGTGCCTGCCATTGCGTTCAAAGCGGCGCGGGACTTAGGACCAACGAAACCTGCCGCAGGTGAGATACCTGCAGATGCCTGCCAAGCTGCTACTGCTGCTTTGGTCAATGAACCGAAATATCCGGTTGCGGCAACCTTCAAGAAGCCTTTGGAAATCAAGATGTTCTGCAAAGCGGTGACATCTGCGCCACGGCTACCAACGGTGAGGTCGCGGGTAAACGTGTATGAGCTGCCGCCGGTCATTGCACCACCTGAGGTTCCAAGCTGGCCTTGCAACGTTTGGATTTGAGCCAAAAGCGCGGCAATTTGAGCCTGAAGATCAGCGGTTGACTGAGCGTGTGCAACTGGCAAGAGTGATGGGGCTACCAATGACACGATGGTCATTGATGAGACCACTACTGAAGCTAGTTTATTCATTTTTTATAAATTCGAAACGACAAAATTTTTTACATAAGGATACGACGCAATCACGTCGCACGACCTTGAAAATTCCGCACCCTAACTTGAAAGCCTATTCGACTCATGCCGTAGGATGCGAATAACCTAATATAATAAAAACCTCGCAAAGCGCGAGGTTTCTATTACTTAGGTTATATCAGGGAACTTCCCACTATACTATTACAATCCGATTGGATAGAAATACGTGAAGCGTTTTGATGCTTCTGTACCCAACTGAACTTCCCTCATATAACCTAAGATGTTGCTTCCTGCCTCACACACGAAACAACACGTTCTTAAAAATCTAACCACTATAAAGGATCAACTACTACACTGAAGAAAACGGAGAAATCACTGAAAAGTTACCTATTCTATAGTGGCTTCATCCGATAGAAGCTGAATGGACCACCTCCCCCAACCCGCTCTACAACCTCCTGGTCGATAAGCTTTTGTAAATCATAGCGAATGGTACGTTCGCTTACATCCGGCAAATGCTCCATAAGATCCTTCAAACGGCAATTGCCGAGTTCTGCTATCTTTTCTATGATTGCCGTTTGCCGTTTATCGGCTTCGGGAGTCTGAATTTGTTCTTCCTGGGACTCTTGCTGTTGGCTTATAACCTCCTCTTTTTTTTCAATAACCGAAACGACTTCATGCGTTACTACTGATGCTTCTTGCTTATGTACCTGCTGCTTTTGCTCTTCAAACAACGAGACCGGAGATGCTATGCCAAAAGAAATGTGCACAGGCTCTTTAGTTTGACGAACGCCTTCGTGTGCATGTGTTATTTCATGAAGGTCTTTTTGGAGCTTGTCGCACTCCACAAGTAAACTTTGAGCGTTTTCTGGGTGAATAACGGTCGCATCCTTTGCGAGTTCAATAAGATATCCAATAAATACTAGCTGTGATGAAGCACGCGCCTGTTCACGACTCGCGAGTGCTTCTAGGTAAATTATGCTGTGTTTTTTGAGGTAATCGGCAAATAGGTTGTCCGGCATAACGGCGGCAACCTTTATACAGGCTTGGCAAAACAAGAAGCTTCGGCGCATTGAAGAGGCAAAATTACTACCTGCTACGGCGTTCTGCATATAGAATATATATGCTTTATTATGCCTCAAAATGGGCTGTTTTGTCAATATTTTAGGGTCTTTGCCGATTACTACCCATCCTTCTCTTGATTGGCTGGCTGAAACCAAGGTTTTTGCACTAGAAACCAGGTGCACGCCACCATACCCCAAAACCCAATGGCGAGCTGCCATTGGGGTTGCAATGGTAACAGTACGAGTACCTGTAATAGCTGCCAGATCAATCCTCCGGCTACTATTGCTGCTGCTAGGCTCATTGCATGTGAAGCTCCCGAATCCACTGACTCGCTCTCTTGTTGTAGTACCCAGACAACCGCCATAAACCATACGGCGAGTATAGTTGTTGAGATTGTGTTTAGAGGGTTTAAAAATGGTTGTGGTATTTGTAGCCAGATTGTGAGGGCGGCACCGCATGCTACGTAGTAGCCAAACTGGAGCCATTCGCCTGTTTTTACTCCGTACTCTTTATGAATCAAAATCGCTAGTGTGGCTATGACTACTAGTGCCTTTGTAATTGCGGGAATTGAAATAAATGCCAAGAGTAAAAGCCCCGCCACGGCTGGTATATACGCGCGCAGGGAGGATCGCGGTATCACTAAACATACCGCAGCGACCATACTCGCAATAACAGGACTCAGCACAAGAAATGCGCCACAAACAGCCGCTGCCTTAGCGACTAAAAACCAGGGAACCTGCCTTGCCGTTAATTTTAACTTTATCGCCATCTTTTACTTCTCCTCGTATTATCTTATCAGCCAATGCATCTAAAATCATCTTTTGCATTAAACGCTTTAACGGACGAGCTCCATAGTCAGAATCAAACCCATGCTCTACTAAATACGTGCGAGCAGGAGCATCGAGCAGTAATTGAATGCGTCGATCACCAAGACGGTTCTGAATAGTCTTGAGCTGAATATCTACAATGTGCTCTAAATCTCTTTGGGTTAACGGATTAAATACCACGATATCATCAATGCGGTTTAGGAATTCTGGGCGAAATTGACCGCGAAGCGCTTCGAGTGTTTTTGCTTTAAATGACTCAAGCTGATTCGCGTCTTGAGAACCTGTTGCGTGAAAACCGAGCTCTGCGGCGGCCTTTAAGTACTGACTGCCGACATTTGAAGTCATGATGATAATACAGTTTTTGAAATTCACAATCTTGCCCTTACTATCGGTGAGTCGGCCGTTATCGAGCACTTGTAAGAGTAGGTTGAACACTTCTGGATGTGCTTTTTCTATTTCATCAAACAAGATGAGGCTGTATGGTCGATGACGCACAATTTCGGTAAGCTGACCCCCTTCTTCGTGTCCCACATATCCTGGGGGCGAACCGACTAAACGGCTGGTGGCATGGCGTTCCATAAACTCCGACATATCAATCCGCACTAGTGCTTTTTCATCGTTGAACATAAACTCGGCGAGTGCCTTGGCGAGTTCGGTTTTACCAACGCCGGTTGGCCCTAGGAACATAAAGCTCCCTAATGGCTTGTTTACATCGGATAAGCCTGCCCGCGCACGCCGAAGGGCGTACGAGACTGCTGATATTGCTTCTTGCTGACCGATCACACGACTCGCCAAAACTTCTTCTATTTTTTGCAATTTTTCGCTTTCGGTTTCCAGCATTCGATGGAGCGGGATACCTGTCCATTGAGCCACAACCGAGGCAACGTCTTCTTTATCTACTGCTTCTTTCAAGAATTTTTCAGTTGGCCGTGGGGCTGCTTTTGTTTTTTTGCGCGAAGACGAACCGGTGCCAAAATTTCGTTTTTCAAATAGATCGAAATCTTTTTGGGCTTGTGGTAACGCACCGTATACAATTTGCGCCACGCGTTCTAAATCTCCTGCTCGCTCAGCAGTTTCTACCTCGCGCTTTAATGTATCGATTTTTTGGCGAAGCTGGTGCAATGTTTCGAATTTTATTTTCTCAGCGCGCCATTGGGCAGACAAATTCTCGTCTTCTTCTTTTAAATGCGTAACTTGCACTTCTATTTCTTTCAAGCGACTTGCTGATTTTTCGGGACTTTCCTTTGAAAGTGCTTGGCGTTCAACCTCAAGCTTGGTGATATCGTGGCGAATTCTATCTATTTCTTGTGGCAGGCTTTCGCTTTCCAAGCGGCGCGCGGCCGCGGCTTCGTCGATGACATCAACCGCCTTGTCTGGTAAAAAGCGGTCGCTAATATAGCGTGCGCTTAAATTGACCGCTTCAACAATAGCTTCGTCACTAATGCGCATACCGTGGTGAATTTCGTATTTTTCTTTCAAGCCCCGCAAAATTGCGATGCTGTCTTCAATACTTGGCTCATCCACCATAATAGGGGCGAATCGGCGCTCAAGTGCTGAGTCTTTTTCTATATAGCGCTGGTACTCACGAATGGTGGTAGCACCAATGGCATGAAGCTCACCGCGCGCAAGGGCTGGCTTTAATAAATTGGAAGCATCAACAGCTCCTTCGGCAGCGCCTGCGCCAACTATGGTGTGGATTTCATCGATAAACAAAATTATTTTGCCGCTAGAATTTTTTACCTCTTTCATAAATGCCTTCAAACGATCTTCAAATTCACCACGAAACTTGGTGCCAGCGATGAGTAAGCCCAGATCGAGCATTAGCAGTTGCTTATCTTTTAACGGCTCAGGAACGTCGCCAGTGACGATGCGCTGCGCCAACCCCTCGACAATTGCGGTTTTTCCGACACCTGGCTCACCAATAAGGACCGGATTATTTTTTGTACGACGAGAGAGTACCTGAATTACGCGGCGCAACTCATTGTCACGCCCAATAACCGGATCGAGTTGACCAGCTTTGGCACGATCGGTCATGTTGATAGAATACTTTTCGAGTATCTGAAATTTGGTTTCTGGTGTTTCGTCGGTAATGCGCACCGTACCACGCAGCTGTACCAATGTGCGGAAGAGCGCGTCGCGGCGAACGCCAAACTGCTGCAAGAATGTGCCGGCAACAGATGGAATATCCATCATGGCAAGGAGCATGTGTTCGCACGAAGTGTACTCGTCTTTTTGGGCGGTTGCTACTTTGGTAGCGCCATCAAGCACGCGCATGAGCTCTTGCGATAAATACAGCTGACCAACCGACGACTCGCCTGTTGCCTGCGGAAGACGATCCAGTTCAGTTTGAATTTGTTGAAACAGACTCTCAAGATTCACCCCTACACGCATAAGCATTGGCTGGACTAACGAATGGGAGTCTTGCACGAGTGCATACAACAAGTGCAAACTTTGCAACTCGCCATGGTGTTTTACCGCGGCTTGTTCCTGTGCGTTTTGTAGTGCTTCTTGCGCCTTAATGGTAAACCGGTGGAAATTTGGCATTGCTATGTAAGTATTATACGAAACATCGCTGGTTTTTCTTTCATTTTAATAGAATTAGCACTCCAGTCAATAGAGTGCCAATTTAGTATTAACGAATTGAAGAACATTTTGTGGCTTTTACTCATAAGTAATAGGCCATTGATGGCGCATCCCATAAGAGAGCGCTCAAAGGCCGCTAGGCCGGTCCTACGCTCTTATGGGATGCGCCATCAATGAAAAGAAGGAAATCCAAAATCAAAATATCATTTTATATCTGGGCGTTTTTCGAGTGTTACTTGGGTGGTAAGCTCCGCATCGCCTCTTTTGATAGTGAGGGTTATAACATCCCCTACTCCGTACTGCGATAATACTACTTGCAGTGGATTTGCTTCATCGATTCGCTTTCCGTTTACAGCCGTTATGATGTCGCCTGATGCAAGGCCGGCTTTGTCAGCGGGAGAGTTTTTTTCGATTGCCGGTCCATTTTTTGTCCCCTCGATAAGTGCTCCATACTCAATACTCAACTTTTTATCTTCTGCTATTTGCGGGTCAATCATGCGATACCGAACACCTAAAAATGCTACTTCGATTTTCCCACTGGCTTTGACTGATGCGATATCTTTTTTTGCTTGATTGATAGCAATCGCAAACCCAACATTCTGCGCATCGGAGGCAACTGCTGTGTTAATGCCAATAACTTGTCCCTGCAAGTTCAGCAACGGACCTCCGGAATTGCCGGGGTTTATAGCAGCGTCCGTTTGAATAACGCCACTGATGGTTTCAGTGATATTTTCACCAGAGGCGGTTACGGTGCGCGCGAGACCAGAAATACTTCCCACCGAAACAGTGTTTCGAAATTCAGCCAGCGCATTGCCAATGGCAATTGCGGTTTGACCAAGTTCAAGACCATCAGAATCACCGAGCTCGACCACCGGGAAATTAGTGCCCTCGATTTTTACAACTGCTAAATCTTGCACGGGGTCGCGAGCCAATACCGTTGCGTCGTATTTTTTTCCATCATTCGTAAACACGGCATAGGATGCCTTCGCATCTGACACCACGTGCTTATTAGTAACAATTAATCCATCTGAGGAAATTAAGAATCCGCTCCCTCCTCCTACTTCTTGGAATTTCGTACCTTTTTGGCATGACGTAAAAAATTGCGCTCCCCCAAAGAATTCTTGAAATTCCGGCGGCAGATCATTAAATGGATTTACGGGACATTGCGAAATGACGGGTACGTTTTTTGATACGGTAATAGCAACCACAGCTGGCGAGGCTTTTTTCACCGCCGCAATGACGGCCTTTTCATACTCAACTGCTGGTTTATACACGGGTGCGTTTTCTGGGGATGGAGCTGATACTGTGACAAATCGACGCCCAAGCCAGGTGTCTCTGAATGCACGCGCAAGTTGACGAGCGCCCAATTCTACTGCGAACGAGATGCCGATAATCAGCAAAATAAGACCTGCTACTTTTGCGATATGAGTCCAGTATTGTTTGAAAAATACGTGCTTCATGGATTTTTATTTTATCATATATACGCTAGGATAATACGTATGAATCGGTTATTTTCTTTCATTTCACGAGAAAAATCCCGCCAGGCGCGCACCATTACCCTTATCCCCTCAGAAAACTACGCCCCAAAGGCGGTGCGTGAGCTTACCGGCTCAATACTTACGAATAAATACACGGAAGGCTACCCGGGTAAACGATACTACCCGGGCGCGGGAATATACGATGAAATAGAGACTCTTGCTAGAGCAACAAGCTTGAAGGCGTTTGGCCTAAACCCTGCCGACTGGGCGGTAAATGTACAACCCTATTCCGGCTCCCCCGCTAATTTGGCAGCGCTACTCGCCCTGGCGGGGCCGGGCGGAGTCGTGATGGGGCTTTCACTCGCCTCGGGCGGGCACTTAACCCATGGACACTCTGTTTCGGCTACGGGGATGTTTTTTAAGAGCGTGGGATACACAGTTGATCCAGCTACAGCATTGATCGACTATGAGCGACTTGAGGAGTTGGCACACCATCATTCGCCTACTGTGATTATTTCTGGCACAACTTCTTACCCACGCGCGATTGATTTTGCGCGCATTGGAGTAATTGCAAAAAAAGTGGGCGCATACCATGTGGCGGATATTTCACATATTGCGGGCTTGGTTGCAACCGGGTTACATTCATCGCCGTTTCCGCACGCAGACGTAGTTACTTCAACAACGCACAAAATGCTGCGCGGCCCAAGAGGAGCCGTGATATTTTCGCGCGTAGCATTGGCGCCAAAAATAGATAAGGCGGTGTTTCCGGGCTTGCAGGGCGGACCACATAACAATGTGATCGCGGCCATTGCGCACACCATGCAAAACGCAACGACGGCAAAATTTAAAACGTATGCAAAGCAAATACTTCGCAACTCACACGCGCTGGCTGCGGCACTGCAAAAGCATGGCTTTGTACTTACCACCAGTGGCACTGACAATCATTTGATGGTGATTGATTTGCAGAACGCGAATATTACTGGCGCGGAGGCAGAGGCGCTTTTGGAAAAAAATAATATTCTGGCCAACCGAAACTCAATCCCCTCCGACACCAAACCATTCTCCCCGTCCGGCTTACGCATTGGCACACCGGCAGTCACTGCGCGCGGAATGAAAGAAAAAGAAATGGTGATACTCGCAGGTGCAATTGCAGATGTACTTATTTCAAAAAAATCTGCTGCCAAAATTGTTGCTGGTTTATGCAACACCTTTACAGTCCCGAACGATTGACAATTCCCGAATTTTTGATGAATATGGGATTTAGTTGTTTGTTTTTGACTTTCAATTTTACTACTTTTGAAAAATACTTGAGGGGAAAGTGAGGAGGATATGAGGCTGAGTAAATCCTTTGCCGCGTTTCAACGAGAGAGATCGGAGTATCGAGCTCGATATAGCGAAATCACACAAATCGCTAATCGACTACAAAAACCGATTGTTCCCCCCGGAACCCGTTTTTTACTTATTGACGACGAACTCTCTGTGGTACAAACACTTGCCACACTTCTTGCCTTTTGGGAAATTTGGCACGAAATACTCATTTTTGAGCCAAGACATCTTGAGGGGTTGTCTGTGTCTGATTCAATACATGGACTACTCCTTGATCATGACCTGGCTACTAATGGTTTGGAGCAAGCAATTAATGGCTGCTCTGTATACCACAAGATTCGATATCATGGCTGGTATGGCCCCGTTGGTTCAACTTCGGTTGGCAAAGCGGGTGCCGATCTCAGCTACCTCGGCACACCAGTACTTCACTGTCCGGTAAAACTTGGCCTTTTGGTTCATCCTGATGAATCTCAAAGGGTTGTCTATGTTAAAGATTTTGCTTCATTTGTCCAAAGACTTGCCGGAGGATTTTCTGCATGAATGCCGATATTCAAGAGATATTGTGGACCCACATTGGAAATAACGAGAAATCATTTCCAATGTGGGTTTTTGTCTTTTTTACTCCCACCCGGTAGGCTTATTTTATATTCCGGCATGCAGATTGATTGTACTGGCATTACCAATAGCATTCTTGATTCCTGCCGGCAGCTGCCGCGCACGGAGCGCTTTTTAGCGTTTGTGCAAGTGGGTCAGAACAACGCCAGCACCGCGTTTATTGCGCAAAAGGTAAAAACAGCAGAACAGCTGGGTATTGAAAGTCGCGTCTACACATTTGATGCGACTATTTCCGAAGCACGGTTACGCACAGAGATTGAGGCTATTGGAGTAAATGCCGAGTGCGGGGGCATCGTTGTGCAGCTGCCACTCCCCGCTCATATCAATGCGGATGCGATCCTGAATACAATCCCCTCCGCCAAAGATATGGATGTACTCGGAGGGCAGGCGCTTGAGCAATTCCATAATGGCAAAAGCACCATTCTTCCACCGGCGGTTGCGACTGTTTCTGAAATTCTTTCTTTTTTACACATCGATGTTACTAACAAGATAGTAGCGATTGTAGGACCGGGGCGACTCGTTGGTGCACCCGTTGCTGCATGGGCACACCAGCAACATGCGCGGGAGATTTTAATACTTGATAAGGGGTTTGATGTCGTGCGATTACGCGAAGCAGATGTGGTGGTGTGTGGAGCAGGCGCACCGGGGGTTATTACCCCATCCCTACTTAAACCCACCGCAATCGTTATTGATTTTGGGTATGGTAAAACACCAGAAGGCAGGGCGCGCGGCGATTTTGATACCTCCGCCATTGACCAATTTCCTGATATTGCCTACACCCCCACCCCCAAAGGCACGGGGCCAATTTTAGTAGCCTGTTTACTGCGTAATTTTGTGCTTTTAAACACGCAGTAGCAACTCTTTTTGTTTCGCTTTGCCGCCCCGCGTGAAGCTGCGGTATACTGGTTGGGTATTTATTTTTATGGCGTCAAAACTAAAGTATATTTTCGTGGTTGGTGGAGTTATGTCGGGGGTGGGTAAGGGCATCGCGGCAGCATCAATTGCTAAAATAATCTCTTCTCGCGGGCTTTCTGTGACTTCTCTTAAAATCGACCCCTATGTAAACGTTGACGCTGGCACTATGAACCCCACCGAACACGGTGAGGTTTTTGTTTTGGACGATGGCACTGAATGCGACCAGGACATGGGTAATTACGAACGGTTCTTGGGCACACGCTTGAGCGGTGCCAACTATATGACGACCGGCAGTGTGTACCTTTCGGTAATTAACCGCGAACGAAATTTGGAGTATGGGGGCAAGTGCGTGGAAGTGGTGCCGCACATTCCATTGGAGGTTATTTCGCGCATCCAAAAGGCTGCTGAAAAAGAAAAGGCAACGATTGCCATTACCGAAATTGGCGGCACGATTGGTGAGTATCAGAATGTATTGTTTTTGGAGGCGGTGCGTATGCTCAAGATTAAACAACCACAGGATGTAGCAGTGGTGTTGGTAAGCTACTTGCCGCTGGTGTCACAAGACAACGAACCAAAAACAAAGCCAACACAGTATGCGGTGCGCACGTTAAACAGCGCAGGCATACAACCAGATATTATTTTAGCGCGAGCGCCGTTTGCGATTGATGCAAAACGAAAAGAAAAGATTGCGTTCAACTGCAACCTTCACGAAGAAGATATTATCTCTGCTCCAAACGTAGAAAGTATTTATGAGGTGCCGATTAATTTTGAAAAAGATGGCTTTAGTGACAACCTTTTAAAAAAGCTTCACCTGAAACCACGGGGACATGACATGAACGCCTGGCGGCGCATGGTGGCGGATATGCACAAAGCAACCACGCCTATTCGTATTGGTATTGTAGGTAAATATTTTGATAGCGGTCAGTTTACGTTGGCCGATTCATACATTTCTGTTATTGAAGCAGTGAAGCATGCCGCCACAGCAGTTGGCGTGAAACCTATTATTGAATGGATTAATGCCGAGGAGTTTGAAGGTAATCCAACCGCGCTTTCAAAAATTGATTCATATGCAGGTATTGTGGTGCCTGGAGGGTTTGGAAACCGCGGGGTCGAGGGCAAGATTGCGGCCATTGGCTACTGCCGCAAAAATAAAATTCCATTTTTGGGACTGTGTTACGGCATGCAAATGGCTGTGGTAGAGTTTGCGCGCAGCGTGTGCAACATGAAAGACGCGCACACCACCGAAGTGAATAAAAAAACAAAACATCCTGTGGTTGATATTATGCCGGAGCAGAAAAAATTAATGGAGCAAAAACACTACGGAGGTACGATGCGACTAGGTGCCTACCCTGCCCATTTAGTACCGGGTACGATTGCTCATGCCCTCTATGGCACAAAAGAAATATCGGAGCGTCATCGACATCGGTTTGAGGTAAATCCTGATTATATTGAGGCGCTTACCAAAGCTGGTTTGGTGTTTTCGGGGAAATCTCCTGATGGTGTTCTTATGGAAATTACTGAATTGCCTAAATCGGTGCACCCGTTTTTTGTTGCCTCACAATTCCACCCAGAATTGAAGAGTCAACCACTGACCCCACACCCATTGTTTATTGGGTTTTTGAAAGCAGTGGCGAAGTCATAAATACGCGCATTGGTGGTTTTTTGGTCACAGGTGTTTTAGTATGCAGGTGATATGGATATCAATGCCATTAAAAAGCGATACATCACTACCGCTCCTTCAACCGTGGGTGTGTATGTGTTTTTTAATAAAAAAACCCCGGTATACATTGGTAAATCAATTAACATTAAGGCTCGCCTAAAAAGCCATTTTGAAAATGCCAAGATTGATCCAAAGGAATTCGCAATTTTTGAAAATACCACTCGTATCACTTATATTCCGACCGAAAACGAGTTTTTATCACTACTACTTGAGGCGTCGCTGATTAAAAAACATCTGCCAAAATATAACGTTATTTGGCGAGATGGAAAAAGCCACCTCTATATCAAAATAACAACTGGCGAAATGTACCCAAAAATTTCACTGTGTAGAAAAGAAGACGATGGGGCATCAACCTACTTTGGGCCATTTGCGGGAGTGCGGATTGCCGAAGGCTTGCTGCGCGAGATTCGCTCTGTTGTCCCCTATTGCACGCAAGCGAAACTTGGGCGACCGTGTTTTTATTCCAAAATTGGATTGTGTAACCCGTGTCCAAGCGCCATTGAGCACAGTTTTGATGCGGCACTTAAAAAAACATTACACCGTCAGTACAGAAAAAATATCAACACTATTATTTCTATATTACGGGG
Source organism: uncultured Candidatus Saccharibacteria bacterium (assembly GCA_964645125.1). Classification (GTDB taxonomy): domain Bacteria; phylum Patescibacteriota; class Minisyncoccia; order UBA6257; family 2-01-FULL-56-20; genus JBDKGD01. The sequence goes on from CAZXZC010000001.1 coordinate 14,909, forward strand.
TAAAACGATCACAGTGTTGCGTGGACTTGAGGCAGAAATGAAACGGTTTTCCCGCGCCGGGCAATTTGAAGCGGCTTTGGCTGTTCGAAATCGAATCTTCCATTTTCAAAAACTTATTAGTGAGCGCGTTGGATTTGAGAGTCCCCACTCCATGGGTATGTACCGAGCAGACCCAACCGCGGGTGCGCGATTACTCCATTCCTACCTGATCCAGTTTTTCAAAGATTTGCCCACCTTGGAACGAATTGAATGTTTGGATATTTCCAATACTTCACAGCGCGAAATCGTAGGCGGGCTTGTGGTTGCAACAGACGGTGCACTCGATAAAAGCCAATACCGTAAATTCAAAATTAAAAATAGCCAGGTACAGTCTGATTTTGATGCTATTGAAGAAGTGCTGCGGCGACGATTTGCGAAAACAGATTGGCCGATTCCACAGTTATTCTTAATTGATGGAGGCGCACCACAGGTGCGGCGCGTATTGGCAGTATGCGCTGATATGGGAGTTACCACGCCCGTGGTTGGTATTGCCAAAAACCCAGACCGACTCGTCATGGGTATACCGGGCATGCCCACTAAGCGCTTGGAAACAAACAACCCCGCGTTTAATATTGTGCGGCTTCTGCGTGATGAAGCGCACCGATTCAGCAAGAAGTATCATACAGCACTGCGCACCAGGCATGCAGGCGGATAGCCTATTTTCTTACACAAATATATTCACCAAACTCTTTGAGGGGCTGGGTGACTCTAAATCCTTGTTTTTCTAGGTGACTAATAAGCTGTTGCTTGTCTCCATGAGCTCCCATCTCCATGCTAATAGCTCCTATTTTTTTATAGATGTACTCGGGGAGGTTTAAAAATATTTCATACTCGCACCCCTCGCAATCTACTTTTATAAAATCACAGAACTCGATATTTTTTTCTTTAAAAAATGCTTCGAGTGTTGTCGCCTGCACCGAAAATGAGCCTTGTACAGTCCCGCCATACTTTGGTGCGTGATCTCTGAATGAAGATATTAGCGCGCTGTCGTAGGTGGTGTACAGCTCAAGACTTCCCTCTTTTGCAGCGACTGCTTTTTGTATTGGGATGATCTGTTTTTGATATCCGTTAATCGTGCTGTTTGCCTGCAACATCGCTTGGTTTTGAGGAAATGGCTCAAACGCGTATATGGTGGCACTGCTTGCGCCAGCCGCAAACACCGAAAACGAGCCGATGTGGGCGCCGATATCGATACCAATTTTTGCTTTTTTAATATGTGGCAAGAGACCGTCATGGATGCCGTAGAGATACTGCTCATTCACCACATACCCGTCAGCACGCTCTGTGCGCCCATCGCGCAGGAGTATGTAGCCCCCTGAGCGTGGCATAAGAACCAGTGGCTGCGGGCGAATATTTAACCGGTATAACAAGCAGCTAAACCAGTTTTTGTAGGTTTGTATGTATCGGAAGAGCGTGAAAAATCTTTGCAGCATTGTGTGTGTTTATAGTATCTATTGTTCACTATAGCCATTTATTTGTCGAATAAGACACTGGCATTATTGACATTGGTATTTTAATTACTAATAATTAGAATACTACTTTTTATTCACTTCCATGAGCACACCGAAGTCTTCGTATACTACCGTTTCAATTCCCCTTCCTTTGAACAATAAAATTAAAAAACTTATTAAAAATAGTGGGTTTCGGTCGACGTCGGCGTTTGTGATATTTGTGCTTCGAGAATTGCTCACCGAACAAGAAGGCGCAGACATCATACTGGGCCATGAGCGCATACGAGAACGATTAAAAACACTCGGCTATTTATAATCAACCTCTTTATTCCTTTTTATTATTTCCATGGAACTTTCAGCGATTCTCGGGTGGACTGCAACAATTTTGTTTACGCTGTGCTACATTCCCCAAATACTTAAAACTCATAAAACAAAAACGGTTGAGGGTTTGAGTTTTTTACTTTTGTTTATTTCGTTCGTGGCGAATATCGTAGCGCTTGTGTATGCCAGCATTATTCACCAAGTGCCGTTGCAGGTGAAGTACAGCTTCGCGCTCTTGTTTCTTAGCGCCACGATTATTTTGTATCTAAAAATTTGGCACAGGGAACGGAAAAAATAATTTTATGAATACACCTCTCGGCAAAACACTTGTTCAACGTGTAGCAACAGCCAAAGAAAAGGCTCGATTACTTCGACTTGCACTCCCCTCGCTTGCCATATCAGATGAGCGTGCCACAGAAGTTCGCAACATCGCCCATGGCGTGTATAGCCCGCTAACTGGGTTTTTGGGGAAAAAAGACGTGGGTTCTGTTCTTCGCCATTGCACACTTACCACCGGTGTGTTTTGGCCCATACCGATAATTCTCGATATTTCAAAAGAGCAGGCTCTGCAATTTAAAAAACAGAATGTTCCACGTCTTTTTTTGACCTCATCGACCGGGCGCAAACTCGCACTTTTAGATGTTTCTGAAATATACATGTTCGATAAAAAGGCGTTTTGTATGGGCGTGTTTAAAACTACCGACACAAATCATCCGGGCGTAAAAAAAATATTCGCGCGTGGCGAGTATTTGATAGCGGGAGACATTACACTCTTGCAAGATACCAAGGGCGAGTTTGCTCGATACAATCTTTCGCCACAGCAGGTGCGTGGTATTTTTGCCAAGCGGCACTGGAAAACCATTGTGGGATTCCATACTCGCAACGTTCCCCATCGTGGGCACGAGCATGTGCAGCGCGAAGGCCTGAAGCATGCGGATGGAATATTCGTCAATCCGTTGGTAGGGGTAAAAAAGGCGGGCGATTTTCGCAACGAGGTAGTTTTGAAAGCATATGAATATCTTGCCCGCTATGTGCTACCGCGCGGAAAATCCTTGTTAGGCATTTTACCCCATAACCCGTACTACGCAGGACCACGAGAAGCGCTGTTAACGGCTGTAATTCGCAAAAATTTTGGCTGCACCCATTTTATTATTGGCCGCGATCATACCGGTGTGGGCGACTACTATAAACCCCAAGATTATGAACGGATGCTGGCGCGATACCAGGGACAGATGGGTATTACTGTTCTGCATTTTAAAGAAGCGTTATATTGCCGTGGGTGCGGCGGTATGATGCTCGAGAATCTGTGCGTGCACGATGAACATGAACGTGTTCGCCCAAGCGGCACTAAGGTTCGTGCCGCACTTGTTGCAAAAAAACATCCACCGCACGAAATGATGCGGCCTGAAATAGTACAACTCGTGCTTCGACAAAAAACATTATTCGTATGAACAAAAAAACTCCCTCGCTTAAGAAAAAAGTCTTTGTGCTTGGTATCGACGGGCTCGTGCCCAGACTTGTGTTTGATCAGTATCGCGCGCACCTTCCGACCTTTAGTCGTTTAATGAAAGAAGGTGCGTATGCGCGACTGCAGTCGACCGTTCCGCCGTCTTCTATTGTTGCGTGGACTTCAATTGCCTCTGGCAAAGACCCCGCCCAAACCGGCATTCATAGCTATACCAACCCACCACATAAATCTCGCGGCACTCGACTCACTACTTCGCAGGATGTCAGAGTTCCTTTGTTGTGGGACATTTTAACCACGCATCACAAAAAATCTATCGCATTAAATATCCCCCTTACCTATCCGGTGCGTCCCATCAATGGATTCATGGTTAGTGACTTTTTAACTCCTTCTTTTGATACTCACAGTGTATATCCCCTTTCGTATAAAAAGAAGATCACACAGCTTCTCAAGGGTAAAGAGTACATGTTTGATGTGGCGGGGTTTACGGGATACAAAAAAATGGATTTGCAGGCGATTGTCGATAAAACATACGAGATGACCGATATGCACTTTACGGTTGCCAATGATTTATTTCGTACCGCTGATTGGGATTTGTTTTTTATGGTTGCCATTGGCAGCGATCGTCTGCACCACATGTTCTGGCGCCATATTGACCCAGCCCACTCTCAATTCGTAAAAAATTCAAAGTATAAAAATGTGGTATTGGATTTTTATACATATCTCGACGCAAAACTTGCGAGCTTTTTAAAGGTTCTTGATACAAACCCCCATGCAACAGTGCTTATTGTTTCTGATCATGGCATGGATAAAATGGAGCAGCGCTTTAACTTGAATGACTGGCTTATAAAAAAGGGTCACCTGACACTTACGGCAGAAGCGAAGTTACTTACGACCGCAGGCCCCAAAAGACTCGAGTATGGCCCAATGATCGACTGGAAAAAAACTGTTGCCGTCGCCAGCGGTGGATACCAAGGTCGCATTTACCTACTTGAGAAAAACAAAGAAAAACGAGCGAAGCTAAAGCGTTCAATTATGCAGCAGCTTGCTAAAATACCCGGCGCACGTGGTGAGCAACTAGAAAACCATGTGTTTGATACTGCGACACTCTACGCTCGGGTGGATAGTGCCGCACCGGACATTATTGTCTACTTCGATAATCTGCGCTATGGGGTAAATAACGATGTTGGCAATGTGGGCTTATACTCCACGGCAACTACGGTGGGCGTTGATGACGCAGGACACGCCCCGTTAGGAAGTATTATTATTCGATCTTCCGACCTTCTCCAAACAGGAGACTTAGGCACTCTTGATATACTCCAGGTTGCACCAACTATCCTGAAGGCCTTGGATTTGCCGGAATACAAAAAACTGCGTGGCGCCCCCCTTCTCTAAACATTTATTTTTATCTTCATGAAACATCCTCACAAAAAACTCGCGACCCATATTTTGTGCACTATCGGCCCCACATCCGAATCAAAGACTGTTATTTCTGGACTCGTAAAAGCGGGCGTGCAGGGGCTGCGCATTAATTTAAGTCATACTCCACCCGAAAAGGCCCTTGCCATTGCACGCACCATTCGCAGTGTTTCAAAAACTGTTCCACTTATTATTGATACTCAAGGAAAAGAAACACGCGTTGGTTCACTTGCTGGATCAATTACCATTTCAACAGGAGATACGCTTACTATTACACACTCTCATACTCACCCACTTCCCGCGCTTCATATTAGTCGATCCGATGTGTTTGACGTGGTGCGTCGAGGTGATCGATTCTCTCTGGATGATAACGCTCTTGAGTTTAAAATTATGAATATTGATCGTGAGCATTCTCACCTTACTGTCGTTGCGGTAAAGGGCGGTGTGGTTGCAGCACCAAAAAACATAAAGTTTAAAAAGCCGTTTGAACCAAAATATCCGCTCACTGACCGTGATCTTGAGACAATCAAGCTCCTTGCCCCCCTGGGCATTACCGAAGTTTCGCTTTCCTATGTGACCGATGCTGCCGATATTAAGCACTTGCGGGCGATGGTGTCGAAGAACATTCAGATTTCATCGAAGATTGAAAAAATGGCTGCCATTACCAACTTAGATGAAATTATTCAAGGCAGCGATAGAGTATTTATTGACCGTAACGATTTAGGTACAGAAATTGGGTATGAAAAAATACCACTCGTGCAAAAATTTATTACTGCCCGTTGCATTGCCGCTGAGAAGCCAGTGTTTGTGGCAACTCATCTACTAGAGAACATGATTACCAAAGACAAGCCGACCCGCGGTGAGGTAAACGATATTATCAATTTAGTACTTGATGGGGTACATGGCCTTATTCTTTCTTCTGAAACAGCTGTTGGGAAAGATCCGGTACGAATTGTAAAAACATTACAAACCTTGATCGCGCAAGCAGAATTTATTCTTCATAAAACCAAAGGTGCGGTGGCAGACACTTTGGCGCGACTCGATACGCTTCACTATCTCTAACCTCTTGCACCCATGAAAACACAGGCCGCCTGCACCGTTTGGTTTACTGGCTTATCTGGTTCGGGTAAAACCACGCTGGCTCGGCGTTTGAAACGCGCGTTGTCACGCCGAGGACACACTGCAGTCATTTTAGATGGTGATGAGATTCGTAAAACCATTTCAAAAGATTTGGGTTTTTCAAAAAAGGATATTGCAGAAAATCATCGGCGCATTTTGGAGCTATGCAAAAAACATGCCCAGGCTGGCACCATTGTTATTGTGGCAACTATATCCCCTCACCGAGCAGTTCGGGCGCGTGCGCGCGCACAACTACCGCGGTTTGTAGAAGTATATTGCAACGCATCCCTTGATACGGTTCGGGCGCGCGACGTGAAGGGTCATTATAAAAATGTTGCATCGGGCGCACTGCGACAGTTTATTGGAGTGCATACCCCGTACGAAGCCCCCAAAGATCCCGAACTTACTCTGGCCACCCACGCAGAACCCCCCACCGTATCACTGAAAAAAATATTAGGATTTCTGGAAACTTGCGACTATATTTAATGGGTAGAATTTTTTTCTTGTATGGCAACCATATATCTCCTCACAAACTCTCCAGACCAGCTCCAGGGTGCTTTTTTTAAGAGTACTGATGTTTCCACCGGCGGAAGATCAAATGTGGTGTTTTGGAATGAATTTAATGAGGCACTGCGTCAGAGCGGACACGCACTTGCAACCCATGATCAGTGGTCAAAAGAAATTGCTAATCCCGACGATATTTTAATCGTCGTTAACCATCCCGGAGAAACACTTTTATGGAAATTGTACTACCTATTTAAACACTTCAAGAGTCGCGGCGGCTTCATTCTTGATCGCCAGCGGTTTTTGAACACAAACTATCGTTTTTTTCAGAAGCGAATTTTGCTCCAAGCAGAGCCACCGATGGTGATGCCATATGTATATCGCAATCTGTCATCTTTAGATGCCCAACGCGTTTACACAAAGATACTGTTAGTGTGCAAGGGGTTTGGTGCTCAGTATGGATACTTCAATAACTTCTCTGATATTGGTAAAGATATTACGAGTAGGTATTTTAATAATCAAACACGTAAATTTCTTACGCTTATTAATGCAAACGTCACTCCTCATTCATTTATCAATGAGTTTTACGGTGAACGCCTGAAGGCAATACGCTATTTTAGTACTGTGCCTGGCTTTGATCTCTATGGGTACAAGTGGGATGGTTTTATCAGACATCCACTCTATATTCACTACGGCTCATATGTCAAAAAAACGTGGCGGGGCACAACGCCCGATAAAATAAAAACACTGAGTGAGTATACTTTTTGTTTATGTTATGAAAATTGTGCCTACCCCGGATATTTCAGTGAAAAGATATTCGATTGTTTGGCGGCTGGGTGCATCCCTGTATATTTGGGAGCGCCCGATATTACTGATGTAGTACCTGCCTCATGTTTTATTGATTTTAGAAATTTTCCGGATTACCCATCGCTCCACCGACATCTTTCATCTTTGTCGGAACATGACATTAGTCGCTATCGCGCCGCTATTGCTGCATTTTTGCACAGCCGGAGCGGAAGTGCTCACATGCACGATTTTGTACAAAAACTTATTGCCTGATAACTACCCCTTGGTTTTGCAAACCGTCTTCTTTGTTTTTTTCTCAAAACGCTCTATACTGGTTCGGTACTTATTCTATGGCGAAACACTATCCCTCCAGAGCCAAATTAAGTGATGATGAGCTCGCACAAACGGCGGCGCTGTTGAAACGCGTCACCCCGATCCCCTACATGGAAAACAAAGTATTTAAGGCGTTTTGGGAGGGACGTTTAATGCCCATGATGACTCTGGAGTTTTTTATTTTTCAAGAAAATCCATTTACCTCTTCCAAAAAAACATTGCCTCCTATTCTTCTTTCATACCGCACCGATGAGTACTACGATGCCTGGCATGTGCCTGGGGGGTATTTGGGAGCAAAAGAAAGTATTGCCGAAGGTGCCCAGCGCATCTTGCAGCGTGAGCTCGGGACTACTCCAAAAATGATGCAGCCGCTTTTTATGTTGAACCGCCCGCACGGAAGCCGAGAGCACCATGTGTCTGCGTTTATCGGCGTGACCCTAGCAAAAAACCCATCAATTAAAAAGGGGTCGTTGGAGTACTTTAGTTTGTCACGACTTCCAAAGAATCTTATTCCCTACTACTACGAAGTTATTCCTTTATTGCGCAAAACATACGCATTTTCTCGAAGTTTACCGCCACGCACACGCGCATCATTTTTTAATATATTGAAGTTTTGCGAAATTTCAGGAACCTAGCACCGCACTTACGAAAGGACGGCTTTTAATGAATCAACAACGTACACCTGCTCTTCTGGCGCAATATCTTCAAATAGCGGGAGAGAAAATATGGAATCTGCTACCGCCTGCGCTCTTGGACATGGGTCGCGCGGCAACTCCTTTGAGTAGAATGGCTGGTTGAAAACAAGCACCGGGTAATGAATTGCCGTATCTATACCCTTTTCTTTTAATGCTTGCATAATAACTTCTCTTGATTTTGCCTCACTACGCACCGGATATAAGTGATACACATTTGTTGCGTTCGGGTTGCACCACACAGGGGTTATTGCAATTCCGGCTTTTTGCAAAAGCTGATCATAGCCCGCGCCAGCATGCCGTCTCTTTTGTGTTGCCTTAGCCAGACCTGGCAATTTTAATGACAATACAATTGCTTGAATCGGATCAAGGCGCATGTTGTACCCAAGGTGCGTATGGTTGTTTTTTGATGTCTGACCAAGATTGCGAAGTATTTGAACCTGCTGGGCCATCGCTTCATTTGAAGTCGTAATAGCACCGGCATCTCCGAATGCTCCTAGGTTTTTGGTGGGATAAAAACTCCACGCGGCGATATCGCCCCATGAACCCACTTTTTTAGTATTCCATGTTGCCCCGTGAGCCTGAGCGCAATCCTCGATAACAAATAACTTGTGTGCGGCGGCAATATTCATAATTGATTCCATGTCTGATGCTTGACCATATAAATGCACCGGCAAAATCGCACGAGTTTTTGGAGTAATCAGTTCTTCGATTTTTGCTACATCTATGAGCAGGGTCTTTGGGTCAATATCAACAAACCGCGGCACGGCTCCTGCGCGCAGTATCGCTGTTACAGTTGCGTTGTACGCATTGCCCTGTGTTATCACTTCATCACCTTCTTTAATGTCACATGCTTTTAAGGCAAGGTAGAGCGCGTCAGCGCCATTTGAAACTCCAATAGCATGTTGTGTGCCGACGTACTGTGCCCACGCTTTTTCAAACTGAGTGAGTTCATCGGTGAGTATAAAATTCGCTTTATTTAAAAATACCTCGAGGTTTTTTAAAAATTCTTCTTTTATGTTTTGCGTTGGACCAGCAAGGTCTAGAAATTTTACTTTCATCGTTTTAAGAGTGTGCGCTCATCTTCAATTCCCAATACTGTTTTCATTTTTGTGATATCAAGCGACGTATCTGTTGGTACCCACTCTGGCTTTGGTATGACCTGTATATCAGCACGACTGCGCCGAGCATAGGCTTCAAGCGTAGTTCGCGGCCCGCCAATATTCATGATACCCGTTGCAGTTGAACGAGCAGCCGCGAGTACTAAGGGCGCCATTTCATCAACATATAACTTCGAGTTCCACTGCCCCTCATACACTTTTTCCCATGGGAATGGTACGGGGCCAAAACTTAACCGTAGTATGAGCGAATCAACAAGAAGCGCAACTGCAGCCTCGCCGCCCAACTTTGACCACGCAAACTTATAGGGCGCGCATATAGGATCGGTTTCAGCATGAGGACCTGCCCCAACGTACAAATAATCGGTTGAGGTGTAGACGAGTCGTTTGTTATATTTGTGCGCAGCCAAGGCGAGATTAGCAGTTCCAATAATATTCACCGTCAATCCCAGCTCCGGACTTTTTTCATGTTCTGGCGGCTTGGTTGCTGCGGCAAGATGTAAAATGATATCAGGGTTGTATTTTTCTATTACCGCATTCACAGAAACGCTATTGGTAATATCAAGCTCTGCGTGGGGTGGCGCAATAAGCTGGCTATCGAGCTTTTGTATTTCTGTTCCTAACAGCCCTGACCCGCCCGTAAGGAGTATTTTCATGCTCTTTATTATTCAATAATCCTTGGCATTGGGACATGAGTAATCCATTTGCCACCTGCTTTTCGATACCAGCCCTGATACTCATCGATTTCTTTGGAGTGATTCCACGCGTTAAGGAACACGTAGTCAATGAGTTTTGATGGGTCGGTTTTGCCCGCCTCAAACACATCTTGCGAAACAACCGGGATGTGTACCCCAGGGTAGTACTTCCCCTGTTTCACCGGGGTGTTGTCGGTTACGAATGAGATGAGCTCGGGGCCAATGCCACAATAGTTATAAATAGTGGTTGCTTTTGAGGTTGCGCCAAAGGCAGCAACTTGTTTTCCCTCTTTCTTTAGGGAATTCAGAATATCCAAAAGCATTGTTTTTGATTTCACAACATTTACTTTTAATAATTCCAGCTTTCCTGGAAGATCTTGCTCTTTGGTGAGCCACTCTGCTACCGCCGGGCGCACGGGGTGCGTGTCTTTATGCCCTACATACATGCGAAGCTCACCGCCGTGTACTTCGATGTGCTCACAATCAAACACATGAAATCCATGGGGTTCCAACATTTTATTTATAAATGAAATGGTGAAATACCATACATGCTCATCGTATATTTGGTCATACGAAGTTTTCTCTACGATGTCCATGAAGTAGGGATCCTCGAACACAAATACTCCGTCTTTTCCGATTAAACGAGTGATGCATTCGATATATTTTTCAAACTGCTCAATGTGACATGAAACGTTTGCGCCAAACACCAAAGAAACCTTGCCTTTGGCTAAAATTTCGTCCACTACTTCATGGCTTACAAATTTTGATATGACCTCATGGCCGCGTGACCGTGAGACTTCGGCTACATTTGTGGATGGTTCTACCCCCACTGCTTGCACTCCTAACTGCCTCCATGCCTCAAGCATGATGCCATCATTGGAACCGATTTCCACCACCAATCCTTTGCCGGCATATGGCAACAATTTTTCTGCAGTTTCATGAAAATGCCGCTGCATACCTTTTGATGTTGAGGAAAAAAACGCGTAGTGATCATGAAACATTTTTTCGGCTGGCACAGTATTCACCAACCCAATAGCATGGGTATGCGGATCGTAGCCGAGCACCATATGAAAGAAAAATTCATTATTGAACTCTTCGGGGGTAAGAAAGCCATTAGCAATGGGCATCTTACCAAAATCAATAACCGGTTCAAGCTTTATTTCCATGCTTACCACTGTACCACCGGCACCTTCTAATTTCAAACAAATGAATGCACCATCTTAAATAGAAATATTGACAAAAGTTATAAATATAATATAGCATTGTTCCAGTTTGATTATTTACAAGGTATCGAACATTTTTGCAAAAGGAGACTATGGTATGAATGATGCTCTGTTAAAAATATTGAAGGAAACTCCACTTGAGGAGCTTGGGCCGGTATTTGAAATCCTGGCCCGGCGAGTATACAACCACCGGAAACAGAATAACGGCTATGTGCCTTTGTCCATTTTCCCGTTTTGCGTGGGGCTTGGCGGGGTTTATCCCTGCGTGGAGATTGTTGTAATTGATTCGGAAAATGGATTGCCAATGGTCAAAAAACGGAATTCCAAGTCGGAGCATGGTTATCAAAATGAGTTTCAAGTACCTGGGGTTACGGCTCGGATCACTGATGGTCCAATCGACGTTTTAAATCGAGCCTTCAGAGAGCTTTTTGGCCTGGACTTACAATTCGATTATTCCGATTTTCCCAACCTTGAGATGGTCGGGATCGAAATCCATGATGAACCATACCGGCGTGCCACCTGCTGGACACTGGTATACAAGTACTTTCTTCCGTCAGGATTGCGTAAGGTTTTAGTTGGGGAATGGAAATATGTTCATCCTCCGTATGACGACCCTGAGGTTGTCGATCACCATCGTGCAACATTGTCATGGGCGTGCACACCAAAAGATGGACGACCGTTTTTTGTTGCATTGAGGTGATTTCGAAAATATTACGGGGAGTGAGTTGATTGACTCACTCCCCTTTTGCTTTTTTGAAGCATACCAAAGTCACTGGTCTGTTCAAACAAAAAGAGCCGAGGACGAATCCTCGGCTCTGAAATTTTTTACTGTGACATTTAGTTGGCAATAAGCTAAATGCTCGGATACGGAACCAGGCCGATTTGTTCACGTTGAAAGCGGATTGTATCGATGACAAGCCGCAGATGCGCGGCCATAGGCAATCCGATTTCTCTGGCTTTTGGTAAAACCAATCGGTATGGACCCTGCTCTTGCACCCATTGATTGGCGCAGTAGTTCACGTCAAAGAGGACGCTCCCTGGGTTTGCGTAGGTTGCGGTTGGATTTTTTTCAAAATATACCGGATCCAGCACTGGCAAATGCGACTGATAACTGGCTGATCGCGCAAAGAGCGTGGCCATAAGATTTGCCAGCTTGTCTCCATCCTGCAAAGCCGTTTTGACGATATCATCGCCCTCCCTGTTGGGGGTGCGGTGGTTGACCACGGCCAAAATCACTCTTTCTTTTTGATGGGCAGAAAAATCGGTGCCCATTTCTAACCAATCCATCACCAACTGCTTGGGAACGATGGTCGCCCATGCAAGACTTGCAGCCCCTGCATTGGTGATAACATGATCGGCGCTGTGACAAAAACCAGCGGCACCAGCCAGCAGTGCAGTTTCCGGATCGGGAGCAACGATATGTGCATAGGTTGCCACGCACAAATCGTGATCGAATCCGTGTCCTTTATCGAGCACGCCCGTTTGTCGGTGTGCGCTTTTAACCAGCTTGGCAAGTTTTGGGAGTATTTCCCACACTTTCTTTCCTTTCATAAAAAGCCTCCGCCTTTCTTGTAAAAGATCTTGAGTTAAAAAGCCAAAACTGGATTGTTTTGGTTGTCCGATTATCTATTATAAAATCTGTTTTGTCAATATTCTCTCTACTCTTAGCTCTCGTAAGTACTAGGAAGACGCTCAATGGTTGCTTTGATGCTTTCGCGAAGATTGCCAGTTGGCGCATACCCCAAAGCTTTTAATTTTGCGTCACTGACCTCATATGAAAGTTGATTCATAATTGCCGAATCTACATATTGAATGTTCAGATTTGGAATGAGCTCTTTTATGGTAGTCACAATATCTTCAACGGTCGCGTTTATTGTAACAACATTATATATTTCGCCAGAAAATAAATCCTTTTCGATAATAAGATTTATTGCCTGTATGCAATCTTCCAAAGCTAAATACGGACGTTTTTGCTGCCACGCTGTTTTCCAAACCGTTATGGGAAGACCAAGCACCGCCTGCCAGGTAAACTTATTAACTGCGGTATGAAATCGCATTCCTATAGAGGGTCCGAAAATTGTTCCGAACCGGCAGATGGTGGCGCGCAAGCCCTGGGATGCTAATTTTTTTATATACTGTTCCGCCTCCATTTTTGATTTTGCATATGGGCTTTGACCTTCTATTTCTGTACTTGTTTCGTCCACTGTTGCTTCTTTTGTGGTGTACAAACTGGTCGTGGAAGGGAAAAACAAGGGGACTTGCGCTGCGGCACAGGCGTCAGCAAGACGTTTAGTGCCTTCAAGGTTTACCGCAAATGTTTCTTCGGGATTGTCTTTAGATGAGGGGGCATCGGTGATTGCCGCAAAATGAATTACCGCATCTACTGCCTGCAGATATTTGGCAAAATCAGCGGTGCGGATGTCGTCTTCATAAAATTTGTACTGTATTGATTTGGGAAGCCCAAAGAGCGAGGCGTATCGCTGCGTCGAGAGGTTGTCGATGATGATAATCTTCCCCACTACCGGAGAACACGAACGAATAAACTGTGAGCCAATATGGCCCAAGGCTCCTGTTACCAGAATTGTTTTTTTATTTGATTGGTTCATGAGAGTTGTGTTTTGCGAGTAGTTTCCATGAATTGTTTATATGATCGAATGTAGTCATTTTCATCAAACCGATGGCTAGCCGCAACCAAAATGACACAGTCCTTCGAAAATGAACTCATGGTGTGCCACAGGTTTGTTCCGAGTATTACCCCTACGCTTGGGTTATCGAGTTTTACGGTTTGCTTTTTGCTACCGTCATTCATATGCAATTTGAAAGAGCCGTTCAAACAAAATATGGCTTGTTTGTTTTTTTTGTGCGCGTGCTCCCCTCGTTTTATCGCTCCATTTTTTATGATAAAAAACCGTTTAATGGGGAATGGAATATGATCGAGAGCTTCGCCCACAAATAGGTCGCCGCGACGCGTGTCTTGATGGGCACTTAAATTCACAATTCCGGAATTTTTTACTTTAATTTTCATGGTCTTATGAAGCATTCCAGTCAAATCCAATTTCTGGTGCGTCAAACGGAATAGTACGGATGGTTATGTTGTTTGGATTATAGGCCTCTGAGGCGTGGTAGATAATACCCATTGGCGCATCCCCTACCGGGGTGTAGCCGTGGGCAACTTCGCCAGGTATAGCAATCACCATCATGGTATCTTGCCCTGTATAGATAACGTCTGTTTGTCCTTTAGTGGGCGAACCTTCACGCATGTCATGGAGCACGACTTTCGCGTTTCCCTTTATGACACACCAGACTTCCCAGTAATCGTGGATATGAAACCCCTTTATTACGCCCGGTTTCGTTTCGGAGTAGCTTGTTTGCAACACCTCATGAAACGTTTCCTCGCCGGATTTTACGAGTTCGGCAAAAAACCCACGATCATCAGCATGCACATCGACTTTTTTTATCACAACATCCTTAATCATGGTGCCAGAGGAAAGACTACGCTTTTTTACACTCTACATAGAGCATCATATCCCGATCTCCTTGCCATCGCTCGCGACGCACTTGCACATCGGTAAAGCCCAAGTGTTTCAGCATCGCCCTGATCTTGCCTTCAGTGTAACAATTTTTATGATACTGTCCTTCGCCATGCTGACTGCCGAAAATCATTGCGGCCAGATACCCCCAGCGATTGTCGCGGGCATAGGTGTATGTGCCAAACCAGTGAGTTTGGCGTATTGCTTCTTCATCGGTGCGATAAAAATCCTTCCAATCATCTTTCGCCTTGAGCCAATCTTTTACCGTTTCCTCAAAATCTGGAGTGGCAAATCGAAACACCCCGCCCGACTTTAGCACGCGAGTCACTTCTTTAAAAAACTTTGGCTCCTCAACAAATGAAAGATGTTCGACAAGTGCATCGGTTCGCACTTCATCTACCTCGCCATCTTTATAGGGAAGATTAAAAATATCGTAGTTGTAGACTTTCAGATCTGCGGGGAAATTATGGTGGGGGTAGCGCTGGCGCAATTGCTCAGCACTGTCCATATCGATGTTAATATAGCCATCTAAAGGCCGTCCTCCACAACCAACATTTAGCTTAATTTCGTTCATGGGTTTGTAATTTTTGGGCTCTTTGTATATTTATACTACCCTTATTTGATAAAAATAGTCCAGACATTTGACTTATTTTGTTTTTTATCGTGAATCAAATAATAGGCCTCCTGGTGGGCCGTTCACTTTTATCATCGAAGCATGATAGGATTAGCATTACCAATGACAAATCAAGAGATTCGGCAACACATAGGCACTCTTATTGCTCATCGCCCGACGCACCCAACCGGCTTTTGGAAAGAAAGCCTTGACTCATTTGATTACGTGCTCTCGCTTCCACCCGATGAGTTCGCTCGTACCCTACGGGTTCACACTCACTACCTCGATGGAGATTCACATATCGATTATTTGTTTCGGCTGCAGTATGAGAACTATACGCTTAACTACGAAACGCTTATTCAAGAGGTGCCGCAGCGCTACCATCTGTCAGCTCCAGACATTTGTAAAGAGCCGGGGTATACGGTACGGGGCGCACGGGTAAGTAAGGCGACTATGCGGTTTCAGCACGTGGTGAACGCGTTTTATACCGCGGGCGTCTTTAACCATCTCCCCGCCCGCCCTACCGTGCTTGATATTGGGGGAGGATATGGCAGTTTAATTTATTTTCTTTCAACGCTTATTGGTCGTGGGCGGTATGTCATTGTTGATGTGCCAGAGGTTTTGTATTTCTCGGCAATATATTTACAGACTGCGTACCCAAACTGGAGGCTTTATATCTACGAACCACACACTCCTATCCCCGATGATTGCGACTTGGTGCTCTGGCCTGATTACGCACTCGATACACTACACTTGGGCACTATTGATTTGGCAACGAATGTTGCGTGTTTTCAAGAAATGAATGAGGCGCAGGTTATTTCGTATTTAGATTTTTTGAAACGCAATAACACGCAACTCCTCTACTCTTCAAACCAAGACTGTCAACCGTTTAATACCGCGGGCCACAACGTAACAAATTTGCTGAAAAAATATTTTTCTTTAGAGGAAATTTTTTATCACACAAGGACGAATGTTTCAGCGCACAAACTTATGGACCTTTCGCTTCGTAAGATTTTCAATCGACTTCAACTTATTGGCACCTTTTCCAAAGACAGCAACCACGAATACCTTTGCAGGCCGCTGCCATAGCTATTCCCCTAGTAATTCCGGTGCGTTAGAAACCGAAATACCACTACTGCATTCCACCAGCAGAGTTTTAACTTTTGTGTCAACGAAAGCTGCTTCTGTTTGAATATAAAACCGGTGTTCCAAAATTGAGTGCGAATAAGCGCGAGTCTGTAGTATATGGCAGCAATAATTCGAGAAATGGTAAGTGGATCATGCTCCTTTGATTCTGCGCCTGGGAGCGTGCCTTTAAAAAATAAAATTTCATTCACGAATAAAAATGTACCGTGGGCAAGTCCTCTAAATGAAAAGTTAATATCTCCATCTGGTAAATCGCTGTACACATCATTTGCTATTGCTGATCGCCTCCAAAGCCCATGTATCGTCATGGCCTTTCCTAACCCCCATGGCATCAAGGTGAATTGTTTGAGACGCTCGTATAATCCTTTTTCAGTTACTACAAATCCCTTAGTATCCATTTTTAAGACTCGCTCCCCTTTCTCGTTTACATGCACATAATCAGCCATCACCATGGCAGCGTGTGGATCTTTTGTAATCCGCGCCATACATTTTTCAATATATGTGGGGTCTAAATAATCGTCGTAGGATACCCACATAAAATATTCGCCGTGCGCAGCGTGTAGCGCGTATGTGTAATTTGGGCACGCTCCGATATTTGGGTTATGGCGAATATACCGCACCCGAGAGTCTTTTTTTGCATACTCTTCACACACCTGTTGCGTTGCGTCGGTTGAAGGGTTGTCCGAAATAATAAGCTCGATGTTTGTATATGTTTGTGCAAGCGCTGATTCAATGGCTTTTTGTACATACGGAATACCGTTGTAGACTGGCAAACCGATAGTTACCAATGGTGTTTTAGAATTCATATGAGTATTGGTATCAAAACTATAGACCATTTTGAGGGTATTGAAAACGATTTACCGCATTAATCCCTCAACACCCAAGCCCCTCCTTCTTGATCACGACGATCGAAGTAGCTGAGCAACTCTTTGTATGAGATGTGTAATCCCATAGTCTCATAGCGTTTTATTTTGGCAAGTTCAATACTCAAATGATCAATTCTTTTTGCCCGTGGGTCACTCTCTGAGTGAATCACTGACGTAACCCATGATGGAGCTGGTGCAGGCATGCTATACACCTGTATTGATGCCTGCGCCTTCACGCACGCACTCACTACTGAAATAACTGTCCTCACCTGATGGAGTGGCGGGGCGACTATCCCGATATCTTTCCAGCCTTTTTCTGCTGCATATGCAATGCATCCTCGCGCTTCGGCATCGGTTGAAGGGGGCAAATCAGCGGCAAGCGGAAAAACGTAAATGGCATCAGCAGCAACACCATGCTCTATGAGTCTTTTTTTCACTGATTCATACCCGGGGACGGTAAACTCTCTTGTGTGCGCTCCTACGTATCCTGATATAGCGATCGAGCCCGCAGCGCCAAGCTTCCATGCTTCAGCTGCTGTTTCTATAGATGCGGCTTCGTTTTCTCCGGTTTCAGTAACCAGACATATCGCGTCAAGCCCATGTGGTGGTCGCACGTCGCACAATATTCTTGTTGTTACCTTAAAAAGATCCTCTTCCGCGTGAGACATTTTTGTCATAGTGGTATGGTAGTTGTTATTTTTTGATAGCCATCTCGGTGGGTCCACAGATGCGAGTATACGGCTCAAGCATTGTTTCTAATTTCTTTGCTATCTCTGGTTCTTTAGCATAGAGATTATTTTCACAGAGTACATCATCTAATACGCATAGCGTTGTAGCGTCAATCATTTTCACCATTCGATATCCTCCATATACAAGACTTGCGCCCAAAAATGTTTGGTTCGATAGATCTGCTTCTGAATCAGGCACCTGCCCGATTATTGCTCGTTCTGTTGCATCAAATATATTACCCCCCTTAAACACTGTTGGCTTGGTAATACCGGCGAGTTCGAGTACGGTTGGTGCAACATCAATAAGACTTACTGGTCTTTCGATGCGTGCTTGTGGTATGTGTGCTGGCGCATGGAATAGTAATGGGACATGTTGATTTACATAGTACAGCGTATCACGATGGCCAACGCCTCCGTGATCAAAAAACTCCTCTCCGTGGTCAGAAAAAATAACCACGATACTTTCATCATTTATAATGCCCTTTTTGGTGAGTGTGGCATAGAGTCTTTCTATATTTTTATCTGTGTAGCGTAATGATGCATCGTAAATTTCTCGATACAATGATTTGATCATCTTTAAGAGTGGTGACGTTAATCCACCTGCCAGCATTGGAGCTATGTCGCATAACCAATACTTACACTTTTGCACGAGCGTCCCTGTTTTGCGCCAGAAGAGCCCGTAGGGAGCGTGAGTGTCCATGAAGTGGACCCACAAAAATAATGGCTGCTCGGTCTGGCCTGGCACTCTTTTCTCCACTTCTTCATTTATTTCTTCGGCAATTAAAAATGCAGGGCGAAATCGAAATATATCGACTATAATTTTACGGATCGTGAAGATGGTTTTTTCTACTATACGGAACAAAAAGGCAACAAGCGGTACCTTGCTCCGCAAAGACCGATTTATTGAGCCTATCGTTTTTAATACCTTCGATTGCCATGTATCGCCTCGTATGCCCTTCATAATTCCGCCTGTTTTGAACGGACTGAGGTATGCATACGTGTCCCACCCCCTGTCATATCCAAAATATGAGGACATGTACCCGGCCGAATGAACCCCTATTGTCATATATCCAGCATCGTGCAAAACCTCACTTATCATAACTCGGGGACGATCGATATATGCAAACCCCCCATAATCAAATGGGTGGGTTGAGGTAAGTGTTCCTACAAAGGAGTGCGGAGAACCAGGCCCCGTAGAAAACGCTCGCAAAAAAACCGCGCTTTTCAATGCAATCGCGTCAAGGAACGGGGTGTAGCTCGGCTTGTAACCACCGTATCCCATTCGATCCCCTCGCCCTGCATCAAAACTTATAAAAATGATGTTTGGCTTTTTTTTCATTGTACATAATGCATCGCGACCGCGGTCGTTTCCGCATAAACCACAACTCTACATATATCCCAATGCCTTCAGTTGTTCCATAACCTTCTTTTTTTCTTCTTCGGTTGCTGAATCCTGCTTCGTATCGGCTTTTTTTAAAGCACTCTTCTTTTTATTCTCTTCTTTTTGCGATGACCCACCGCCTTTTCCTGTGCTCTTTTTGTTTCCTGAAAACCAATTTTTCATATACCTTATGCTATCAGGCATCTTACGACGAGGCAATAAGACGTTGCCGGTCTTTACCCCAACTCTTCCCTAGCGCGCCTGCTGGCTGGTTTTGGCCGTAAACAGCTTTTTTTTCAATATCGAGAACATGTCGTAGGTTTTTTTTCGAATCCATGCGGGGAAATATGTATAGATGAGATAGCCATATGCATAGATCAGGCCTTTCAAGTATCCAGGGTATTGTCTTTTGTAGCTATTTACAATACGAACTGCACAGCGAGCATTACTACGCTGGTTATTGAATGATGCACTCCCTGCATGGAGCCGGTATCCGGTAAAATACTGCGGGAAGTTATAGAATTTCCCTTGAGTGCCTAATCGTAGCCAGTACTCCCAATCAGCAAAATTCGCGAGTGTTTCATCGTAGAGCTGCGCATCTTTTCCTGTGTGGCGTCGAAACAGTGATGTGGAATTAACAATGGGGTTTGCAAACAGTGCAATTTGATGAATCTGCTCATCTGACTCTGCTTTTAGGGCGCGAGACAATTCTTTATTGTCTTTATTTACCATCACAATTCCCCCTCCACAGGCAATGTAATCTGGGTGAGTATCTAAAAAATGTACCTGTTTTTTTAGTTTGTCTGGGTCAAGCCAATAGTCATCGTCGTCCAAAATAGCAATGTATTCGCCGCGAGCCCGCGAAAGACCGAAATTTGAGATTGCAGCGATTGAGGGAAGGTGCGGAGAGTAATGATATGCGATTCGCTGATCTTGTGCTTGGTATTTTTTCCCCACCTCAGCAGTGCCGTCAGATGATCCGTTGTCGGCAATGATTATTTCCCACTCTTGGAAACTTTGCTTTTGCACACTCTCTATTGCTTGGGGTAAAAAATGGGCCCTGTTCCATGTGGTTATGAGTACTGTTACGCGAGGATTCATGTGCTCAGGATATCAAATAGCTCGCCCCAAAACAATGTAATTCTCTTGATTTTTGTTTATTTTTTATATAATCTTTACTTATATTAGTCAATAATATGAACGTTCGCTTACGTGCTCGAGCACTCACAGTATTTATTGGTGATATTGCTATATTCTATGCTAGTTTATTTGTTGCGCTTTTAATACGCGTGGAGCCAACCCTCTCTACTTCCTTGATAGCATTGCACCTCACCCCTTTTACTCTTATTTTGTTTTTTTGGGTTCTTATTTTTTACATTTCCGGACTCTATGATGTTCCTCGCATGCGCAATGGCACCGATTTCTTCTCCACCCTTTTCATATCGATTCTAGTAAATGTGTTTATTGCGATTGGCTTTTTTTATACGTTCCCGGTTTTTGGTATTGCCCCCAAAACTACATTACTCTTTTTTGTAGTAACTTTTTTTATTTTTGAGGTATTGTGGCGGCGAGGTTTCAATCGATATATCGCAACACAAAAGGATAAGCTTGGCGTATTACTTCTTGGCAATACCACAACCAGCACTGAAATTCTTCGGCTTATAAACTCTCATCCGCATCTTGGGTATGTTTCCGTTGGTCACTTTCCCCATGCTATATCTAGCGAACAACTCCGCGCCTTTTTACAAAACACTGATGGCTTGGTAGTTACACTCTCTGAAACATTTTCTCACGATAAGACAATTACCTCCATACTCGCCGATGCGGTTGTTTCAGGAATTGAAGTTCATAGCGAAATTCTTTTTTATGAGGAGTTGGTGCGACAAGTGCCTTTGGCAAATGTGACGCCATCGTGGTTTTTTGATACTCAATTTAGCAAACAGACGTTGTATGATCAGTTTAAACGAACCTTTGAGTTGATTGGGGCCGTCCTTCTGCAGATCATCCTCCTCCCCCTTGAACTATGCATTGCGCTTCTTATACGTATTACCTCGCGAGGACCTGTGTTCTACCGCCAAGCACGGGTTGGTAAACATGGGAATGTATTTCAGATTTATAAATTTCGCAGCATGCGCGTGGACGCAGAAGCCGCGGGGGCACAGTGGTCGGGTGGAGCCAACGATCCTCGTGTTACGCTTTTTGGGAAATTTTTACGCCACAGTCATCTTGATGAGCTCCCGCAACTTCTGAATATCATTCGCGGTGAAGTTTCGTTTGTTGGGCCACGCCCAGAGCGCCCAGAAATTATTGCGAAACTTACTCCCGAAATCCCTTTCTACCATATGCGCCATATGGTTACTCCTGGTATCACCGGGTGGGCTCAAATTAATTTTAAAAAAGACCAGACAATTGACGATGTGAAGCGAAAACTTGAGTACGATTTTTATTACATTAAGCACCGATCATTTCTTTTTGATATTGCTATTATCGTGCGAACTGTTAAGTCACTTTTTATCAATCACACATAGGCATGTTACGGAAATTATTTACATTTCTCTTTCGCAACACTTCAACCCGCCAAACAATCGCGAAAAATACCTTTTGGGGATTCGTGGGTCAAATTGGTGGTCGATTATTGCGGTCTGTATTAATTATTTATGGCGCACGAGTGTTGGGCGCACAGCAGTGGGGAGCGTTTTCATATGCGATTACCCTCATTGCGTTTTTGACTATCTTTGTGGATATTGGCATCAATACCATACTCACAAAAGAAACAGCGCGTAACAAAGTTACTACTCGTGATTTTCAATCTCTTCTTTCTACGTTGTTTCTTATGAAGCTCTTTCTTTTGGGGATTGGGGTGTTTTTTGTTCTTTCTGTCGCTCCACACATATCAAAAATTACTGAGGCAAATGCACTGTTCCCACTCTTTGCCCTTATTCTTATTTTTGACACCTTGCGTGAATTTGGGTTTTCTCTGATGCGCGCACGGGAAATTCGTGAAGTTGAAGCAGGGCTCTTTATGCTTACCAATTTAGCAGTAGTTGTGTTTGGATTTTTATTCCTTTTTATAAAACCAACTGTTTTGTTTTTTACATACGGCTATGTCATAGGTACGGCAATTGGGTGTCTTGCGACCGCAATTGCGATGCGTCGTGAGCTTGGATACTTATTTTCTTTTTTTAAGTTTTCGCAAATATACCCAATACTTTCGGCGGCGTGGCCATTTGCCGCGTCTAGCGTTCTGGGGATCTTTATGTTAAACGCCGATATTCTTATTTTGGGTTGGTTTCGCAATGCCACGGAAGTTGGGTACTACTCGGCGGGTAATAGAATTGTGCAGTTATTCTATCTTCTCCCTAGTATCTTGACGGTGAGCGCACTGCCCGCATTGGCTCGGTTTGCGGTTTCTGATACTAAAAAAATGCGCATCCTTTTAGAACAGATTTTATCATTCCTTTTTTTAATAGCTATCCCCCTTGGAATTGGTGGGGCACTTCTTGGAAAAGAAATAATAGTGCTGATTTTTGGAACAGAATATGCACCAGCCTCCCTATCATTTCGTGTTTTAATGCTTACCTTAATTATTGATTTTTGCGCCCTGACTCTTTCTAATGCGATATTTTCCTTTGACCAACAACAAAAACTTATTATCAATACTGCCCTTGGAGCATCGATTAATGTGCTTGGTGATATTATTCTGATACCTCGTTTTGGGATGAATGGGTCCGCCTTTGCTACGCTTGCCGCACAATTGGTTAGTATGACTTACTTATGGCATGCAACCTACCGATTGCTCCCCTTTTCGATTCTCCCTAAATTACGAGGCGTTCTGATTGCCACGGTCGGCATGGCACTTCTTGTTTTGTTGCTACAAATACTTCATGCATCTGTGGTGATCTCCATTATTGCTGGAGGTGCTTGCTATCTCCTGCTTTTGTACGTACAGAAAGATGCTACTCTCAAAGAAATTAAACATATCTTTTATCGCGCATAACGTGGGCTCCATGCTCTTTCTATTACAAAAAAAGAATTACTGAGCTACTCCTAATCGAGTAGCACGAACATAGTAGTATACTCTGCGCAACACACCCTTCAGTATCCTTCCAGGAATTACTAATATGAACAGTAGCAGTAGTCCTTTTAATATTCTTTCCAGGCTCTTTTGCGGTTTCCACTGCTGCATATGATTATACGCGTCTTGAGTGCGGCCATTCAGTAGATATGCGAATAGTAATTTCTTCTTGGCGCGCGCAATAATTGCTTCGATATTATATTTTTCTTTTTCTTCTGTGGTCATGTGTTGGGCGTACCGTTCAATTACTTGTAATCCGACTTCTTTCATTTTCGGTTGATTTGATAGTCCTTGGATATTTCCCTCTTTTCGCATCCGCAATAATGCGAGGGTTTTTGGTAAAAATTCAATACGTAATCCTGCCCTGGCAATACGCAACCAAAACTCATAATCTTCAGCGTATTGACGCATTACCTCATCAAAGTATCCTAGTGTTTCAAATACTTCTTTTTTTATAAGAACAGTGACGGGGGCGATAAACGACCCTTCGAGTAGTCGAGCAAATACCTCTTCTCCTGAATAATAGGTGTACCTCATTTTCATTTTTTGCTCAGGTTGGCCATCCCAAAAATGGTACAGATCACAATAACAAAGCGCGCAGCTCGGGTGATGCTGCATATAGACAACTTGTTCTTTTATTTTTTCAGGAAGAAATATATCGTCGGCATCCAATAATGCAATATATTCCCCCTTTGCTGCACGTATTCCTGTGTTGCGGGCGCCTGATAATCCTTTATTTCCTTGCACAATATAGTGAACCTTTGGGTTCTTTCTATATGGGGCAATAATTGATTCGGTATCGTCAGTGGACCCATCGTTTACGACAATAATTTCTATATTTTGATATGTCTGCGTCAGAGCAGAATCTATCGCCTGCGCAAGATACACAGCACTGTTATACGTTGGAATAATAATAGAAACGAGCGGGTTTTTATTTTCAGGTAACCTCATCATAATACTTCTACGATATTCCCTTTTTTAAAAAGTATCAATTTTTTTCCATAATGATCCACCCATTTGGCACAAGGCTGTGCGGCAAATCAAAACCAATCCACGCACGCGGCGCAATTATTATCGGCTTCTTGTTTTGATTGAGCCATCCACCCCACCATGAAAAGGTGCTATTGGCTATAATCATATGCTTACATAATGCCATTAAATGAAGATGGAATGCATTCTTTGGCCCTGCTGTACGCTGATCAAGAATGGTTACTGGTGCGTTTATATGGATATTTTTTTTACACCACTCACTATCGTCGGAAAAAATAAAAAAGTGAGGGTCTTTTACTTGTTCCTGTATATATTTCGTTGCTTTCTCGTAGTATGCGAGATTGGTGTCCCCCACTATTTTTTTCATTTTTTCTGTTGCAACATAATCGCCTCGACGAATATGAACACCTACTGCGTTCGCTCGCATTATTTCTTCTTGCACCCGCTGAGCTTCACCAACAATCGGGTCACGAAATTGCAATTGTTTTCGTAGCTCATCTGTTGAATCACGAAAATACCATTCGTGTTGCCACCTCCCCCATAGTGTCGTATTTGCCGGAGACTGTACTATACGTTCATCAAATATTTTTTCATTTTTTTCTATAACTAACTTCGTACTACCAACCATACCTTGAATTGCCGCACACGCAATATCAATACCGAGCCACACTCCTGGTATCGGATAGTGTTTCGATATTTTTGAAAATACTGTTGTTTTGTATTCTGCAGTAAATACATCGAGATCGAATGTCCTGTATGTAAATTGGCGCCTTGGAAATGTATCGTTCAAAAATGTAGTATCGAGCATGAGCTCGGTATTATTTTTTCTCGCTAAATGAAATCCAAGCGCGTACTGGAATAGTTGGTTCCCCAATCCTCCTCTTAAAAATACTTTTATCATTGTGCTGTTGGTGTGTGTGTTGTATTGCAGGGTTCGGGTGGTATGCAAAAAGTATAGGTTCTTGCTGGTACTTTAATCTGTTCAAACAATTCTTTTGCCTTTTCTATTACCGCACTCTCAGAAACGCAATCGATGCATGGTGATGAAACATTCTTTTGTATCGCCTCTATACCGCATCGCCAATTATCCAAATAACATGGCGTTTTTTGGTATACCCATTGCTGTAATACCACATCGCCATGCCCGCAAAACATTCCGAATTGCCCTCCCCCAACAATACAGATCGCTGGCGTTTCCGTGGCAATTGCAATGTGTGAGGTGCCAGTGTCATTTGTTACTACCATGGAGGCATTCCTGATTACTTCCACTAATTCTGACATGGAAGTTTTTCCGGCGTACGATACCGCAGTACCCCCAATGTGTTGTTTGAGAATGCTTGCCAAACCCTCTTCGGCTCGAGAACCGACAAGAACGACATCGTATCCCATAGCTACACAAAGCCTCCCGACCGCGCTAAACCTTTTTAATGGCCACCTCTTGTACCCAACACTTGCCCCAGGGTTTATAACTACATATTTATTTGTGGGAAATTTTACATGACTTGTGGCGGCTTTTTTTATATCCGGGGTATATTCGGGCATCACCCGCCCAACACTTTCTTCAAATATTTTTTTGTAATGATACAGGCAGTGTGGCAACTCACTCTTTTTTTTATACGCTTCTATATTTTTATCTATAGCGGATATGAGTTTGTCGTATTTGGGAAGTATATGACGATCGATAAAGGCAATATTTCTTTTTTGCTGACCGTTAAATGGGGTAACCCGTTCGAACTCCATTCCCTCGTATCCAACCGTCCGGGCAGCACCAGAGGTTATGGTGATCATTTTTCCAACAATCTCACTGGCGGTAAAATCATTGTTAATAAACATTTCATATCCAGCCTTTCGAATGGCGTATACTACCGAGGCACTATACAGCGGGTTTTTGAGAAATTTTTTATACTCAATCTGAATAACGTCATCAACCCACTCATTTGCTTTTATGATATCCGCTAATTGAATTTCTTTTTTTATAAAAACTGTTATTTTTTTTGTTGGATACACACCTCGATATTGTTTTAACACTCCAAACCACAACACCACATCGCCAATTGCTTCTAAATTCAAAACCGCAATTCCTTCTTTTTTTTGTGCGCCCGGAATACACCAAGCCAACATTCTCATCCAGCCATACAGCATTTTTGTTTTCCAAAGATACTTCAGGTAGTTCATTGGCGTGTTTTTTTTAACAACTGATCTTTTTGTATCGCTGTTGTGCCCCCAATCCCCACAACAACACCAGCCGCACTATTTGCAATCATTGCAGCCGTTTGCAGATCTGATCCCGCAGCAAGCGCCAGTGCCACAACGGCTACAACCGTATCTCCTGCCCCCGTGACATCAAAAACACTTGAGGCGTTCGTTGGAATATGGGTCAAGGAGCCAGTATCTTTTCTTACAATGGTCATTCCTTTGTTTGATCGCTTTAATACCACAGAACTTCTAAATCTCGCGGAAAGTTCCCGAGCGGCTTTTTCGGCATAGGAGTCATCTTCAACCCCATATCCAGTCAATTCAAAGGCTTCTTTTTGATTTGGAAACACCGCATATACATCTTTAAATAATTTCGCATTTTTTGGTTTAAAATCAGCCAATATTTTTTTGTTGAAGATTTTTTTTATTTCTTTCATCACGCGCTCGCTTATCATTCCTTTTGCATAATCAGAAATGACAACAACATCGGCGTCTTTGTGCTTTTGTATCTGCTCCACTATCTTTTCTCTGTATGGAGACAGCACCTCGTGTGTATGCTCCGTATCTATGCGCGCAATCTGTTGCTGGCCAACTACAATTCTTGTTTTTGTAGTTGTTGGTCTACTGGTATCGCATACCAGCTCATGCATGACGCCAATCTTATCACATAAATTTTTTATTATATCTCCCTCCGGATCGTGTCCAACTATACCGCACAAAACTGCTACACCTCCTAATGAGGCGATATTTGAAGCAACATTCGCGGCACCCCCCAATATATCACGA
The DNA here is from genome assembly GCA_964645125.1 of uncultured Candidatus Saccharibacteria bacterium. Lineage (GTDB taxonomy): Bacteria > Patescibacteriota > Minisyncoccia > UBA6257 > 2-01-FULL-56-20 > JBDKGD01. The sequence goes on from CAZXZC010000001.1 coordinate 42,385, forward strand.
TTGTTTTGTTTTTTTATTACTGGAATCGGTGCTTCCGGGGATATTCGATCTGAGGTGCCAAGCAGATATCGATCAAGCATCACATCTCCTATTATCAAAATTTTTCTTCCCTGAAAGCCCTTTATAATTTCTGCAAAATTTTTCTTCCTTGACGTGGTCATATACGCTCGTTCAATATTTGTTTTTTATTATTTTTCATCAATATATTCACACCACGCATGATATATTATTTCGTGAACTTCTTGAATTCGTGCGGTTTCAATGCTCGGCACAGCAATACATACGTCTATATTGTTTTTTTCTTCCATTCCTTTTTTGCCGGTTAATAAAATCGTTTTCATTTTATTTTTTTTTGCACTCGCAAGTGCGGCTCGTATATTAGGGGACGATCCGCTTGTTGAGATCGCCACCACCACATCATCAAACTTCCCCAAGCCTTCGAGCTGCCGCGCGAATATCTGCTCAAAACCATAGTCATTGCCAATGGCGGTAAGCGCTGAAGTATCCGTCGTTAATGCTATAGCGGCAAGCGGTTTTCGTTCAATGCGATATCGTCCAGTCAGCTCTGCGGAAAAATGCTGAGCGTCGGCTGCGGAGCCACCATTTCCACACACAAATACGGTTTTGCCACCTTCAACCGCTGCTCGAATAAGGTCAGCAGCCTTCTGGATGGGCTCTGCGAGCGTTTCGCTTGCTTGAATAGCAACTTGTATATGGCGCGCAAATGCTTCGCGGATACTACCTTGCATGGCGTCATTGTATCCTTTTTTAGTGGTATTTCAAAGCGTCCCGCTCCTTCTACGAGCGTTTTGCGGTGGTTGTTTTTATATACCACTCTATCGTGTTTTTTAATCCTGTTTGAAAATCAGTTTTTGCTATAAACCCAAACTCTTGCCGTGCGCGGGTAATATCGAGCATTCTACGGGGCTGTCCATCTGGCTTTGTAGTATCCCATACAACCTCTCCTTCATACCCTACTAATTGTTTTATTACTCCCACTAATTCTTTTATAGAAATTTCAGAGCCTGAGCCGATGTTTACGGGTTCTGCTTTATCATATTGTATCGCGGCAGCCACAATTGCCTCGGCTGCATCTTCGACATATAAAAACTCACGCGTGGCACTACCAGTCCCCCATACCTCTACTTTTGTTTTTCCTGTTTGCTTTGCTTCAAATACTTTCTTAATCAGTGCTGGGATAACATGTGAACTTTCCGGGTTAAAGTTATCGCCTGGTCCGTATAAATTTACTGGTAAAAGATAAATCGCATTAAATCCGTATTGCTGTCGGTATGATTGCGCCTGTACGAGCATCATTTTTTTGGCTAACCCATAGGGAGCATTTGTTTCTTCAGGGTATCCATTCCAGATATCATCTTCCCTGAATGGGACGGGGGCAAATTTGGGATAGGCGCAAATAGTTCCAATCGCCACGAATTTTTGTACATTTGCTTGGCGGGCAGCCTCTATGAGTTGCGCTCCCATAATCAGATTGTCGTAAAACAACTCTCCTGGGTGCTCGCGATTAAAACCAATACCACCAACCTTCGCGGCCAAGTGAATAACAATATCCTGATTTTTCACTGCGCTTTGACAATTTTCCCATATACGCAAATCGCATTCGGCGGCACGTGGAACATATATATTTTCCTTTGTTGCCCCACTTTCTAAAAGCTTTTTTATTATCTGAGTACCCAAAAATCCATTGCCTCCCGTTACTACTATTTTTTTACTCCGTATATCTATCTGCATCGATAATTGCGCGCGCTTATGGAATGTTTATTTTTTGCGCATCACCGTGCAATCCATGCTGTTCAAGATCGTGCTTTACCATTCGTGAAACCAACCCATCAAGCATAACTTTTGGCTCCCATCCAAGTACGCGCTTTGCCTTTGAGGCGTCGGCAATAAGGTCCTCTACTTCTGATGGCCGGAAATAGCGTGGGTCAATTTCTACATACTCTTCCCACTTTGAAATACCAATCACCCCAAATGCCTTTTGTAAAAAATCTCGTATCGAGTGGGTTTGGCCGGTACCTATTACAAAATCTTGCGGGACATCTTGTTGCAACATTCGCCACATCGCCTCGACATATTCGGGCGCATATCCCCAATCGCGGCGAGCATCAAGATTTCCTAAGTATAATTTTTTTTCTTTTCCCGCGAGTATTCTTGCAATTCCCTTGGTAATTTTGCGGGTTACAAAGGTTTCTCCTCGACGCTCTGATTCATGGTTAAAAAGAATTCCATTTACCGCAAACAGCCCGTATGCTTCGCGATAATTTTGAGTAACATAATAGGAAAATACCTTTGCAACTCCATACGGACTTCGGGGGTGAAATACTGTTTGTTCATTTTGCGGTGGCGGTGTTGCCCCAAACATTTCAGAGCTTGATGCTTGATAAAATTTAACGTTTTTTCCAGTATCTTTTTGATAGTCTTTTATTGCTTCTAAAATTCTCAGTGTCCCTAAGCCAGTAATTTCTGCCGTGTACTCTGGTATATCGAAACTTACTCGTACATGAGACTGTGCACCAAGATTATAAATTTCGTCTGGATGAATTTTATAAAGTAATTTTCGAAATGTGTTGCCATCTGCTAAATCACCAAAATGCAAAACCAATCTTTGGTTTTGTTCGTGTGGATCTTGATACAGATGATCGATGCGAGTTGTATTGAGTGTTGAGGCACGGCGAATAACCCCGTGAACTTCGTACCCCTTCGAAAGTAGGAGTTCGGCCAAATAAGAGCCATCTTGACCGGTTATGCCAGTTATAAGGGCTTTTTTCATTTCTGTATCTTATACCCTACTGTGTACCACCTGTCTTGAGTTGTTGCAATAGGGCTGCAGTACGAGTATCTGCTGGCCATTTCTGCACTATTTTTTCTCCTATTTCTATGGCCTTGTCTTTCTGGCCCTGGGCACGATAAATACCAAACAACCCATACAGGCTCTGTGGTCTGCCTGGACCTAGCTTTTCGCTTAACTCAAAATAGCGCTGTGCTTGTTCAAGATATTCTTTTTTCCCCGTTTGGTCATACGCGGTCGTATGAATGAGCCCGAGCACATATGCGTCTTGCAGAAAGCTCATCCCCTTCTCCCTTTCGATGATCGGATCAAAGTAGCTTCTCAAGAACGAGATAACTTCTTTTGTTACTTCAGCCTGCTTCCCGTTTGTTTGCACTAAACTCAATACGACGCTTGCAGTGTTTCGCACTACCTCCTCTTGTCCAATCGGAGAGGCTGCATCAAGCGCGGGAATTAGCTTGTTTTCAAATTCTGCTAGCGATTTTGCATCTCTTACAGAGCGCAGTGCTTCTATAAAAGCAATAGATTTGTTATACGGAAGATACGAGCCCCAATATATTCCAACAGCAATCAAGCACGCGGATCCGATGGCAATAATCTTTTTAACTTCGGTGTTCATAGTGGTTATTGGTTTGATTTTACGCGATGCACGACCATTGTTGTTTTTGAATAGAATAATACTAATCCTGAAACCATTATGAGATTGATATATATTGGCAACACGTCAAATAGCGCAAGCGCTTGTACAAAATAGGCACTCATTAACCCAAGCAGCAGCGGTTGAGCCACGTGATGCTGCTTCATATTTCTTATAACTGACCACGCAAGTGTACCCAAAAACCCAAGATACGAAAGCGTGCCAATAATTCCTGTTGTTGAGAGATAATCGAGTAGTATATTGTGCGCGCGATCAAACCAGGTTTCGGTAGTTTGATTGGGGTTAAAGTGCCGAGGATCAAAGTGTTTATCAAATGCCGCACTAAAGTTTTCTGGTCCCCAACCAAAAAATGGATACTCTTTAAACCCTGCCCATGCCGAACCCCAAGTCCATATGCGAGTCTGGAGACTATCTGCTCCAATATTGATATCGAGTAATCGAGCCCCTGGTATTTTTTTGTCAGCAATAGTGCCACGGATACTATATAACCCTCCATATATAAGAATGCACGCTCCAAGAAATCCAAGCAGAGGGAGTCGTGCTTTTTTTATTTTCAATGCTGCGAATAAACCACCTACTGCTACCCCCGCAATCAGACCTACAAACGCACCTTTTGTTTGCGAAAGGATAAAGAAGAGAAAAAAGAATGCGATAAGTGTTCCATACGCAATTTTTGTCCAAATATTTTTTGCTTCCCCTAATAACCACCCAGCATATGCCATCACAAACATAAGGTAGGGTGCAACATACGCGGGGTTGCCCAGCGATCCCTGAAATCGATTCCCGGGACCAAACAATTCCTTTATAAGATTGAATTTGTCAGCACCATATGGCCCAATAAACCCAGGTTGTCCAGCTGCAGCAAGTACCCCGTAAAGTATCATTCCTACCCCTGCTGCGAGTGATACCCACAATGCCATACGCCACTTTTCTAGGGTGTCGAATAAAAGTGCCGCCAAGAAAAACCAGGCGTAGTAATGAACCATCTGAAATGCGCCTTCGCCACGTTCGAAGTTTGACCAAATTGCCCCGTGTGGATTATCGGCAAGTATCGCAGCCAGACAAAACGCAGCAACAAACAGAGACAGGCCTAGAAATACTGGGTGTCGCTTTATTGCATCAAAGCGCTTTTTGAACTCCCCGGCTGGTGCTTCAAACCCCCACCACAACACAGTTGCGATACCAGCTAAACCTACACAGGTTCGAAAAAAGTAATATTTACCTCCAATAAACGGGAAAAATGTGCCGGTTGCCACAATAAGTACACTTAAAAGCGCGCCATACAAGCAATACTGGGCAATAGTTTTAAACATTGATTAATTTTAGTTTTGATTATCGAGCGTATTCAACGGCTCGAAGCTCGCGAATAACATTTACCTTTATCTCGCCTGGGTATTTTAATTCGGATTGGATGCGATTGGCAATCTCCCGAGCCATTTCAAGTGCCCGGAAATCATCTATTTTCTCAGGTACTACAAACACTCGAAGCTCGCGCCCAGCCGATATGGCGTAGGCTTGGCGCACTCCGTTAAAGTCACCCGCGATTCGTTCAAGATCGGCGAGTCGCTTGATGTAATTTTCAACCGTCCCGCGCCGTGCGCCAGGCCTACCAGCAGATAAAATATCTGCCGCAGTTACAATGTATGATTCGGGCGAAGCATATGGGTAGTCATCGTGGTGCGACTGCATAGCCCAAATAATCTCTTCTTCAACGCCATATTTTTTTAATAATTTTCGACCCAAATCAACGTGCGTACCCTCTACTTCATGATCGATGGCCTTGCCAATATCGTGTAAAAGCGCTCCTTTTTTCGCTACATACACATTCAAGCCTAGCTCTGCGGCGATCATACCAGCCACATGCGCCATTTCTATGGAATGAGTAAGTACGTTTTGGCCAAAACTGGTGCGGAAATGGAGGCGACCAAGTAACTGTACAAGCTCTTTTGGCAAGTCAAACACTCCTACTTCCGTCGCCGCTGCTTCACCGATACTCATCATGCGATTGGCCAACTCTACCCGCGCCTCTTCTACTTTTTCTTCAATGCGCGCTGGTTGAATACGGCCGTCTTTTATCAGTTTTTCCAGAGCGGCATAGGCAATTTCACGACGAGCAGGATCGAATGAGGAAATCATAATACTATCGGGTGTTTCGTCTATAATGAGCTCTACTCCCGTTGCTCGTTCAATTGCTTTAATGTTACGACCCTCGCGACCAATAATTTTGCCTTTTAAGTCCTCATCTTTTAAAGGAAAAAACGAGGTGGTGGTGTCTGCCACATGTGTACGTGCATAGCGTTGTAAAGCGGTGGTGATAATCTCGCTCGCCTTTTTTTCTATTTCTTCTTTTCGTTCCTTAAATAATTTTTGGAGCGTGAGGCTTAAATCTTCTTGATGAAATTGTCGTGTTTGCTTCAACAGCTCCTCTTTTGCTTGGGTAGTGGTGAGGCCCGCGATTTTTTCTAGTTGTTCGCGATGTTCATGTTCCCTGGCTTGTAGCATCTGTTCGTGCTCTGCCATTTTTTTACTGGCATGTTCCAGTGCTCGCTCCTTTTCTTCTAGAGCTATAATTTTTTTATCGAGTACGAGCGCGCTGGCGGCAACAGCTTCTTGTGCTTGCGCGAGCTGAGTCTGTGTTTTTTCTACCGCGCGGCGTGCGTCTTCACCGATCTGACGCGCCGCGTATTGTGCTTCTTTTTCTATGTGGCGGGCTGTCTCGTGAGCTGTATCGATTATTTTTTTTGCCTCTTGTTCGCTGCGGCCTGCTCCAATACGCGCGATATAACTGCGAATCCAAAACCCTACCCCCGCTGATACAAAAACACCGACCAAAAACCATGCCGTGATGGGAAGTTGCATAGGAATAGATTGATGAGATGTGATTTCATACCCTTGTACTTCAAGTGTAGCGGACTCTGCACAAAATACCTACTTATCACGCAATGGGTATAATACTTATATATGCGACGAACTGTTCTATTGGTGGTGCTTGATGGATTTGGACTTGGCCCCCAAGACCATTCAAATCCAGTGTGGGCAGCACAACCAAAAACTCTTTTGGGCCTGATGCGCGACTACCCCACCACCAGCCTGCAAGCTTCTGGCATTGAAGTGGGGTTGCCGTGGGGCGAGATAGGAAACAGTGAGGTTGGGCATTTAACTCTTGGGGCAGGCAGGGTGATGTACCAACACTTTCCACGCATCACCATGAGCATTCACGATGGGTCATTTTTTAAAAATGAAGCGCTCATGAACGCACTAGCTCATGCCAAAACACAGAATCGCCCTATTCATTTTGTAGGGCTCTTAACTGACGTACCAGTACACGCTCATATTGAGCATCTGCAGGCGCTGATGAAGGCAGCAACTGATGCGGGCGTACCTTTTTGGCTCCATTTATTCACTGATGGGAAAGATAGCGTGCCGCACAGCATTACCAAGCTGCTTGCGCGAATTCCCCAAGAACGAATCGCCAGTATCAGCGGCAGATACTACGGCATGGATCGCACTGACAACTGGGACTTAACAAAACAGGCACGAGCAGCAATGACGGGCGAGGTTGCCGTCTCTACTAGCTCAGTCGCTACTGTTATCGAGGCGCATCTAAACGGCACTCAATCCGAAGAATTTTTACCGCCGGTTCGACTTGCGCAAGACGGTGCAATCACCAATGGAGACAGCGTGTTTTTCTTTAATTTTCGGGAGGATTCGATGCGTCAAATTGGAGAAAGCTTTTTACTCCCTGGCTTTTCGCAGTTCCCCACAACACCTCTGACTGATTCATTTTTTGCAACAATGACGCGCTATAAAGCAGAGTTTGTGTGTCCTGTTGCCTTTGATACACAGGTTGTTACCCACCCCTTGGCTGAAGTTTTGGCAAGCGCAGGCAAAACACAGCTGCGCATTAGCGAATCATACAAGTACGCGCATATCACCTATTTTTTCAATGCGCTCACCGAAAAACCATATGCAAATGAGTATCGAGTACTTATCCCCTCGCTTCAGGTGACCAATATGGCAGAGCATCCGGAGTTGCGCGCCCGCGAAATTGGGGATCGAGTCTTGCAGGCTCTGGCTGAGCAGTCATTTGACTTCGTGCTTGTGAACTTCCCGAATGGCGACATGATTGGGCACACTGGCAATTACGATGCATGCGTAAAAGCAGTTCAGGTACTCGACGAACAGTTGGCGCGAATCATGGAGACGGTCGGCGGTAACGGCGCGATTGTGTGCATTACCGGCGATCACGGCAATGTAGAGCGAGTGTTTAACCCGGTAACTGGCAGGCCTGACACCGGACACGATCCCAATCCTGTGCCCTTTATTCTTATTGCCCCCGAACTCAAAGGGCATCGATTTTTGGTTTCAGAAAATCTACAGAACGACACTGGTGGCACCTTGGCCGATGTGGCCCCTACTCTTCTTGATGTAATGCAAATTCCAAAGCCCCCCGAAATGACAGGGATGAGCTTGTTGAAGTCGCTCATTTAATGAAGTTTATTTTTGACTAACTCCGATACCTTTCGAAAACAGCTTCATTTTTTCTGCAGAAAAAATGAGCTTCTCCCTCATAAAAATTTCTGCTGAAATTTTTACTCCGGCATGTTCCGAAAAATATCGGAGTTAGTCACGGCATATAGCGGATTATATGTAGCTTCCCTTTTTCTGTTTTTTATGGTATAAAGGTTCTATATGCATGCGATCGGTAAGATCATCATTATGTGGGCAGCGAATGTCCTGGCTCTTTTGATTGCTACGTATTACATTCCTGGTTTTCATGTGCGGTTTACCCCCGAGGATTTGCTGGTGGTCGCAGCAATATTAACGCTTTTGGGCTTAACCATTCGGCCGCTTCTGACGCTGTTGTTTGGTCCGGTTATTATATTGACTTTGGGGCTGGGCTTGATTATCGTAAACGCTATTGTGTTAAAGGTTTTGGATGTGTTGTCGCCAGCAGTTACTATTACGGGCATTATGCCGTTGGTGTATAGCGCTATTCTTATTGGAGTTATTAACTTTTTATTCCACGCCACCGAGCGATAATATTTTTCTTTTATGACACTCTCTCTTATTCAAATTGTTTTGGCAGTGCTGATTGTGGCATGCATTTTGCTCCAAGAGCGTTCTTCGGGTGTCTCGAGTTTTTTGGCAGGAGGTTTTGATGGCGGTGGATACCAGACTCGTCGCGGCATGGAGCGTGTTGTGTTTTATGGAACCATTGCGTTGGTGGCTGCATTTGTGCTGTTGGCATTGTGGCAAGTGCTTCGGTAAAGACCGGAATTAAGAAGTGGGAATAAAGAATTAAGGTTTTATACAGAATGCACCTTTGTATTACCCATAATTCATACTTCTTTATTCATTATTCTTGTCTTTAGGATATACTTATCTTCATGGGATTACTAAGTCGCGTATTTGCATCGTTTACCGCCGGCGAGCGCCGAGTGTTTTGGGTTGCGGTAGCACTTCTTGCACTGTCGATGTGTGTTGCTGTTTTTTCAATCGCATTCTGGCGCAGTGGCACACCTACATTTGGTGGGCAAACATTGGTAGAAGGCGCCGTAGGACAACCAAAAGATCCCAACCCCGTGCTTGCGGCCACAGACGTAGATCGCACTCTGGTGCGACTCGTGTTTAGTAGTCTTTCTGATGTCGCCAGTAAGATTGAAGAAAAACAGGCAAGCAACGCGACGGTCTGGCGCATTCGACTCAAAGAAGCTGTATTGTGGCATGACGGAAAACGCCTCACGAGTGATGACGTAATTTTTACCATCGCGCGTATTCAAGAAGAAGACAGTAAATCCCCCTTGGCTCCTGTATGGCGCGGCGTGAAGGTGGCTCGGGTTAGTGAGCTCGAGCTGGAAGTAACGCTTCCCTCCTCTTATGTATTTTTCCCCGCAGCGTTTTCTCAATTGTTTATTGCTCCAAAGCATATTTACGCAGATGTTCCAACAGCGAACTGGCACTTGAGTACATACCACTTACAGCCGGTGGGGAGTGGCATGTACGAATTTGCATCATACGATCGACTGGCAAGTGGATTTATTAGCACTTACCGATTGAAAAGTTCTGCGCGGTACTTCGGTGAACATCCTGCAATCACCACACTCTCTTTTTCCTTCTACCCCAATGCCACGGAATTGTACCGCGCGTATGATGCTGGTGTGGTTGATGCATTTGGCGCACCAGACACTCATTTTGATGCAGTGGTGAAGCGACCCTACACTGCTTACTCATTTAACCTCCCTACTTCGTACGCGCTCTTTTTTAACCAGAGTAAGGCGCGAGCGCTTTCTGATGTCCGGGTTCGACAGGCAATGAATCTTGCGCTTAATCGCACACAAATGGTCAGCCATGCACTCGGTGGTCATGGGCAGGTCAGTGTGTTCCCTGCTATTGATGGCCTTGCCCCCGCAACAGCGTCCACTGCACCTGAAGAGGCAGCGACAATGCTTGATGCGGCTGGATACAAACTCAATGCCTCCGGAACTCGAGCGCACACCGATAAAACAGGTACAGCAACACTCGCATTCACGCTCACCACTCCTCAGATCGATTTTTTACAAGATGCAGCGCACGATGTTGCAGCTGATTTGGCTCGCATTGGAATTCACATTACTGTTGTGCCGGCATCAGTTGCCGATATTGCAGCTTCGGCTCTCAAAAACCGCGACTACGAAATCCTTCTCTTTGGCACTACCCTTTCACCAACTCAAGACTTGTTTGCCTTTTGGCACTCATCTGCACGATTTGCACCGGGCCTGAATATTGCCGTGTACAACAACAAGCAGCTCGATACTTTGCTTGAGGTGATCAGACGTACGAGTGACCCCGCACAACGCATTGAGCAGTTTAATGCAATCCGCACACTCCTTCTTCGCGAACTCCCTGCTACCTATTTATTCTCCCCTACGTATAATTATGTTACCGCCACCACTGTTTCGGGGGTTGAGGCGGGTACTCTCACCGATCCATCGCAGCATTTTGCGGGTATTGCCAAGTGGAGCGTGAAGGGGGTGTTGGGAATATAAAATATAAATAGACACTAGGGTTTAGCCGTCCGCCTCCGCCAGGCACGCAGATGGCGGAGCCAATAGGGCAAGGTATTTCCGGGTTTTGTTTTTCTAGGGTTTTATGGTATAATAATCTTTCGGACTTTTTTTCATAAGCACCGAAGGTGGCAACGCTCTTACCTATATGGGCAGGTGGTGAAATTGGCAGACACGTACGATTCAGGTTCGTATGCCGCAAGGCTTGAGGGTTCAAGTCCCTCCCTGCCCACAAAGTACCAAAGGGTTTTACTCCTTTTGAATACTCGTGCACGCGCTTCGCGCGCGAGCATTGTCGAATTATTTATTCACATTTTTATTTTTTATGGATAGTACACAGAATCGTGGTTTTGGAAGTAGCGCGAATAATTCCGCCCCCAACCCACAAGGAAAACCGTTTCGACGGTTTGCACGCCCTGCGCGCGATACTCGCTTTTCACCGTCTCGCCGTACCGCACCGGGGCAGTCAGGAAGTTCATACCCTGCTCGCCCACAAGGAGGTGGGCAGTCGTATGGACGCAATCGTTTTTCGGGTGGCACCCACTCGTCTTCAGGTCATACCCCCCAACCATACCGGTCAGATGCTGGCAGGTCTGGTGGTGGAAATTCTCATACTCCTCGTGGCGGTGGGTTCTCTCATTTCTCACACGGAGGTGGTAGTAGTCGCCATGGTGGTGGCGGACGCGGGCGTCGCCCTAGCGCTCCAGGAAGTGCGCCGACTCCCCTAAAAGCAGCGCCGGGAGTTGCGAAGGTGGTAAAGCGTCGCCCTGACAGCGAAAAACTAGTAGAAAGCGGTAACCCAGAGGCGTTGCGATACGCAGCCCTTGGCGGTTTAGAAGAAGTGGGGCGCAACATGATGTTTTTCGAATATAAAGATGAAATCGTCATTATTGATGCGGGCTTAGGTTTTGGTGATGAAGAAACGCCAGGCGTGGACTTTATCATTCCCAACGTTGAGTACTTACAGGCACGCAAAGAAAATATTCGCGGCATGGTGATGACGCACGGCCATTTGGATCATATTGGCGCACTGCCTTTCATTATTGAAAAGTTAGGAAACCCAATAATCTACACTACCTCACTGACCAAGGCGCTTATCGAGAAACGCCATGAAGAGTTCCCGAATTTGCCGAAGCTTAAGTTTGGCCTTATCAAAAACCGCGATGTGGTGCGCATGGGTCAGTACTTTGAGGCAGAGTTTTTTGGTGTGGCGCACAACATTCCCGACACCACTGGTATCTGTTTGAAAACCCCGGTGGGTAATATGGTGCACTTTGCCGATTTCAAAATTGACTATGATGCCGACGGTACGCCTCATGGCTTGGAAGAATATGCGGCCATTGGGGCCAAAGGTATTCATACACTGATGCTTGATAGCACTGCGTCTGTGAAACCAGGACGCTCAATGTCCGAAAAGGTTGTTGAAAAGAATTTAGAAGAACTGTTCAAAAAGGCGCCAGGCCGCGTAATCATGGTTACGTTTTCTTCAACTATTAGCCGCATTGCCGAGGCCATCAAAATTGCGGAGCGGTTAGGCCGTCGTGTGTTTTTGAATGGCTACTCAATGAAGCAAAACATGCTCATTGCTCAAAATCTCGGCATTATCAAACCGGCCCAGGGAACACTCCTGCCTATTGAAGAACTACCTAAATATCACGATGATAAAATCCTCGTGATCACCACGGGCGGCCAAGGAGAGCCGAATGCGGGAGTGGCAAAGATGGTCAACGGCGAACACAAGCAGGTCGCTATTAAAGAAGGAGACACATTTGTGTTTTCGGCTTCGGTGATCCCGGGTAACGAACGCGACTTGCAGGTACTACAAGATAACCTCTGTCGCCAAGGAGCCATTGTTATCAAGTCCAGCATGATGGACATCCACTCCAGCGGGCATGCGCCAGCCGATGACTTGCGAATGGTAATGGAGTTGATGAAGCCCAAATTCTTCCTCCCCTGCCATGGTTACTACTTTATGCGCGCGGCCAACCGTGAACTTGCTAAAGAAGCAGGTATTCCAAAAGAAAATACTCTTTTATCGGATAACGGATTGATTGTAGAAATGACACCCAACACAGCTCGGCTTACCAAAGAAATGATCCCTTCAAGCTTCATGATGGTGGACGGGCTTGGCGTGGGAGACGTAGAAGAGGTGGTGTTGCGCGACCGTAAGAGCTTGGCCGAAGAAGGCATGCTTATTGCCATTGCCACAATCTCTCGCCGTGATGGGCAGATACTGAAAAACCCAGATATTATTTCACGTGGATTTATTCACTTAAAAAATAACCAGGAGTTTGTAGAGGAGATGCGCGAGAAAACAAAGTTTATCTTAACCAAAATTACTCAGTCAGGTACCCAACCAGACCCAGAGTATGTAAAAACGATGTTACGCGAACAGCTGGCTAACTACATTCTCACCAAAACCCAACGCCGCCCAATGATCATTCCGGTGATTATTGAAATCTAATCTAGTAAATAGGTTTTAGCCAAAAGCCAATAGTGAGTACATAAAACCCCAGCCTTAATAATAAGGCTGGGGTTTTAGATTCTTTTTATGCCTGTGGCAGTATGATCTTTTTGTCATGCTTACTTCATATAAAGATCTTGTGGTTTGGCAGAAGAGTATCGATTTGGTTGTTGAAGTTTATACTCTTACTCGCCAGCTTCCAAAAAGTGAATTGTACGGAATAGTAAGTCAGATGCGGCGAGCTGCCATTTCTATGCCATCTAATATTGCCGAAGGGTATTCTCGCAAGCATAAACAAGAGTATGCTCAGTTTATTCGTATTGCCCTTGCTTCAGCTGCTGAACTTGAAACACAAATTATCATTTGTAAGCGGCTTGGCTATATGAATAACAATTTTCTACCATTGGATGATTTGCTTACCCAAACAATGAAAATGCTGCGTGCGCTAAACAAGGCTTTAAAAACGTAATTTTTTATAGTATTCTGTTTTCATATTATTCCTATTGGCTATTGGCCATACCCTCTACCCTTTCTTATGTCTTTGCCCCGTTTAGTTTCAGGCATTCAACCATCGGGACGCCTCCATATCGGCAACTATCTTGGCGTTTTGAAAAATC
>CAZXZC010000002.1:0-26799 GCA_964645125.1 uncultured Candidatus Saccharibacteria bacterium
CTGCCACCATAGTACACGCATCTTTCAGAGTTTCTGTACTTATTCTTAATGTTTTCCCGGTACTTTGTATTTTCGGTATGATTGGAAAATCTTCCGATGGTGTGGCAAGGATGGTTGATTTTGTATTTTCTGTCTGTATTTCAACACCGCCATCTACTGTTTGTATATTTATTCGCTCAGATGGCATTGCTTGAATAAGCTGACTTACCACATCGGCTGCGACCGTCACCTCACCTTCTTCGATTATTTTTGCACTACAGTGAGTTTTAATGGCTATTTCGAGATTTGTTGCTGAAATCAAAAGTCCGGTTTTTTCTGTTTGAACGAGTATATTTTTTAAGATTGGTAAACTCGTATTTGTACCCGCTATTTTTTCTACAGCTAGTACACTTTCTCGAATACTGTTCTTTAATGCTATTACTTTCATAATTAATTAATAATAAATACAGAAGCAGTATTAGTAGGGGGTGTGAATTCTGTTGATAACATTGTTTTCCCTTGTGTTCCCAATACTTTTTCTTGTTTATAATCTGTGATCAACTTTTGTGTATTTGTTCTTTAATCTGGAATATCTTCTGGTTAAGACTTGAGTTCTTTGTGATTTCTTCATTTATTTTTTCAAAGCTATGAATAGCTGTAGTGTGATCTCTCCCCATCTTATCCCCAATTACTGGGTACGATAGCCCCAGGATATCCCGAAGGAGGTACATAGCAACTTGTCGTGGTTGTACAATTTCTTTTTTGCGACATCGACCAGTGAGTTCATTGCATTCAATATTATAAAAATTGGCAACTGTTTGAATAATGTGAAGATCTGAGACAGGTTTTGTGTTTGGGGTGCCGTATTTGTCTATGATTTCATCAACTACCTTTTTTGTAACCTCAACTCGCTTACTTTCTTTGTAAAATATTATTTTATTAATAATCCCTTCGAGCTCGCGAATATTTTTTTTCATTCTTTTTGCTATGCTGTCAACTACCTCATCGGTTAAAGCTTGTTGGTTTTCTTGAAGCTTGCTTTTGATAATCGCGACGCGTGTTTCGTAGTCATAGAAAGAGATGTCCGCAATGAGCCCACCTTCAAATCGTGAGCGAAGGCGATCTTCAAGTGTTGGTATGGCTTGTGGTGGTCGGTCTGATGAGATGATAATTTGTTTATTTGCTTCGTAGAGCGTGTTAAATGTATGGAAAAACTCTTCTTCGGTGCGTTCCTTACCCCCGATAAATTGAATATCATCAATAATAAGTACATCAATATTTCGATATTTGTTTTTCATATCGTCCATGCGCTTGTTTCGCATACCCCAAATAACATCGTTGGTGAATTTTTCTGATGTGACGTAGCGAGGTTTGATAGTTCCGTTATATTTTTTCCTAATTTCATTCCCAATTGCTTGAATGAGGTGTGTTTTTCCTAGGCCTACGCCGCCATAGATGAAAAATGGGTTATATTTTGTACCTACTGAGTTAATTATGGCTGTGGCAGCGGCGTATGCGAGCTCATTTGATGAGCCAACCACAAATGAATCGAGTGTGTAGCGTGAATTGAGATTTGTTTCAGCGTCAATACGGAATTCGAGGCGTATTTTGTTTTGGAGAATTTGGCTTGTATCTGCAAATATGGCCTTTTTTGCTAGTTGCGTTTGGTTGTTTACTACGCAAAAATCTACTTTGCGAACTGTATCATCGTGGGTGCGGATGATGCCAAGCAAGTCTTTTTGATATTTATTCTCTACCCATTCTTTTGCAAAGTTATTTGGAAGTCCTACGAGTAAAACTCCTCCATCTTTCCTGTTTACGAGTTGGCTATTTTTTAACCACGTGGCAAATGTTGCTCGAGACAATCGTGATTCCATTTCTGATAATGTTTTTTTCCACAATTGTTCAAGTTCGTCCATAGTTTTTATAAATTGTATCTGCATTGTACCGCATACGTTTTACTTCCCGCAAAGCCAATGTATTTAAATTGTTAATTTCTTGTGGAAAACTTTTTTATTGTTTGGTAATTCTCGCTTTTTTCTCTTGTCTTTTTTTTGTTTTTGTTCTATGATGAGTCTTATATGTCGCAAACTTATAATCCTAAAAAGAAGAAACGGGCACGTACCCATGGTTTTTTAGCTCGCACGAGTTCCCATACGGGGCGCAAGGTATTGAATCGTCGTCGGGCTAAGGGAAGGAAACGTCTTACTGTTTCGAAAAAGCGCTCATAAGGCGCTTTTTTCTTGTATTTCTATGATTCCTGCCTCTTACCGACTTTCAAGTACTTTGTTCGCTCATAAGAAATGGAGTTTTGTTCCGGTGTCCGGCGAATATTTCTCTTTAAAATATCATCGGAATAATTTGAGTCATTTTCGGTGCGCTGTGGTTGTTCCAACTTCTTTTTCTAAGAGCGCTGTTGATCGAAACCGTATTCGTCGCTTTTTTTATGACGCAATTGCTCGGCATTTACCAACTCACATACCAGTTGATCTTGTCTTTTATGTAAAAAAGACTTCAATTCCTAAAATGTTGTCCGAAATTGACAACACTATAGCGTTGTCTGCTCGTTTTTTTTCCCAGGATTAGTTGTTTCTTTGTTTTTTCGATACACTTAGTAGTACTTACTTTTTCTCTATGTTTTCTTCAATCTATCACCTTGTGGTATATGATCCGTTATTGAATTTGTTGGTTTTATTGTACCAACGAGTTTCGTTTATGGATTTGGGAATTGCCATTATTTTATTAACCCTTGTTATTCGAGTGCTTATGTTCCCATTGTTTGCAAGAAGCCAAAAGCACCAGATGGTAGCTCAAACAATTCAGCCACATTTGAAACGGATTCAAAAGGAACATGCTGGTGACCCTCAA
Source organism: uncultured Candidatus Saccharibacteria bacterium (assembly GCA_964645125.1). Lineage (GTDB taxonomy): Bacteria > Patescibacteriota > Minisyncoccia > UBA6257 > 2-01-FULL-56-20 > JBDKGD01. Next base: position 2,848 of record CAZXZC010000002.1, read on the forward strand.
AAACAAACAGAAGCGATGCTTGCGCTGTATAAAGAGCATGATTTTAATCCGTTTGCTGGTTTTTTGCTGCTTTTTGTCCAATTGCCAGTATTGATTGCTTTGTACCATATCTTTACCGCTATTTTTACCCCTGAAGCCTTTTCTGGTCTGTATTCTTTCGTTACTCCCCCGCAAAGCTTGAATGAAATGGCTTTTGGCTTGATAAACCTCAAAGAGCACAGTATTGTGATTGTAGCCATTACTGCGCTGTTGCAGTATTTACAGGGTTTTCTTATGCAACGACATTTGCGATCTACTGGTAATGAGCAGGCTGCTATGGCGAATACTACTTTGATGTTTGTGGGCCCGCTTTTAACCCTTACTATCTTTGCTCGATTGCCGGCTGCAGTGACCTTGTACTGGCTTGTTTCGACGATATTTAATATTGCACAGCAGGAAATTTTGTATCGTACAACTACGAAAAAGTAGTTGCTGGTTTTTTTGAGAGGGCTTATTTAGATAGTTTTTCTTTTTATACGCTATGAATTTTTGGGAATCTTATTTTTCAAATCTGTTTCGACATGCTGGTTTTACTGATTTTCGAGTGGAAGTTACTGATGAGGCGCATCGAACCGGCGTTATTTTTTTATATGATTCTTTATTTGAAGCGAAGCCAGACATACTTAGTTCTTTTGTAGACACTATTAATTCACTTGTACAGATTATCGCTAAAAAACAGGGTATTTCGCCGATTTTTTTTGATGTAAACAATTATCGTCACGCTCGCCACGTGCTTATTGCTGATCTTGCAAAAGCTGCTGCTCGTCGTGTTGCTGCGAGTCATACCCCTGTTTCCTTACCTCCTATGAATTCGTTTGAGCGTCGTATTGTGCATACAGAGCTTGCGGCTCATCCGACAGTTACTACACAGAGTGTCGGCGAGGGAAGAGAGCGTCATATTGTGATTTCTGCTGTTGAATAGCAGTGTTTTTTACTAACAAATACTTCGATTATATGAGGATTTTTTAATCTCCTGTGCCTAGTGATAGTGGCGCTCGGTAGAGTTTTTGATCGTACCGGTTTATAAAAAACAAACTTCCCTGTTTTGTATGTATCTGAATTGCGTCAAATGGTATATCCGCGTTTGTTATAACAGAGTTTATCTCGCCATTTATGGGGTCTATTGCGAGTATATCATCTACGGTTAATAATGATTTTTTGTAGTAGCTATCGGGGAGGATTTGTTTTTGTAGGCTTGTTTGGTTTTGTGGGGTTGCGCATAGAATCCATTCAATAAATACGGGTTTTGTTGAGCTTGCAGCCTGTTGCGCGTCTGTTTTCTCTATGGTTTCAAATGAGCATTTGGAGGGCATTGTGAGTAGTGATAATTTTTTACTCGTTCTTGTTTCTTGATTTATCAGGGAGAGTTGTGGTTTTTTCTTGGTAATTTCATCAACTACGAGACGCAGGTATTTGGTAAGTGTGGTATTTGCGTTCAATTCCAAGCCATTTTTGTCGTTTTCAAGAGTGAAGAGGTTTTTTGTTTGTATATTGTAGACCCATGCGTTTGTTTCTACGTAAGCACTTGGTTTTTCGGTAATCAGAATGTATTGAGGTGATTGCCACTGAATAGATACGTCTTGCAGCGTAAGTGAGGTTATAATACGAGGTTTTTTCGCAAGGTTTTTTGCGTCGTATATACCTAATACTATTTGACCATTCCCTTGTTTAGTGTATATAAACTCTTGTGTTGTTGGAGACCATGATATTTGTGTTATCCCTGTTTCATGTACTACTTCCCATGATTTTTTCTGTACATCAAATACGCTTATTTGTGGATTTTCTTCATCTCCGAATAGCGCGGCAATTTTTGCACCATCAAATGAAAATGCTGTTTGTTTTATGGTTTCTATTTTACTGGTACTTAAGAATGCGACCTGATTTCCCTGTATGGAAATAATTTTTCCGTCTATTGTGATTGCCGTGGTATTTCGAGGGCTGTATGTGTAGTAATCACGAACTGGTATATCGCTTATAGCGACGAGTCTGTCCAGGGCATCAGTTGTTTGAGTGTTTTGTTCTGGGTTTGATTGATTGTTTTGTGTGTTCGATTGGTTTTGTTGGTTGTTTTCAAAAGGCGTGGTTTGTGACTCCGAACTATCGCTGAGCGTTTGATTGGTTTGAGTGTTGTTTACAAGCTTTGTTCGATAATACAGAAAGAGTACAATGGCTATACCTAAGCCAACTGCCCCTACAATGATAAGTAAATTAGTAAATCGTTTCATATTATGGTGTTACACGTATTGTGGTGTAATTTGCGGTGCTGGAAAAGAGCGATGTGTCGCCAGGAACCTTTGCTACAAGCGTTATTTTTAATTCAATGGTTTTGGGGCTTTTTTCAGCAGTTATTAGTAAGTCTGATGGGTTTTCGTTTGTTTGAGCATCCGTGTCGTTCACCTGCCAGTTGTAGATAAGATCGCTGGCTTTTTTTACAGCAAAAAAATAGGGTGTCGCGTGCGCGGAGATAGTGCTGTTTGTGGTTGTGTTATAAGGGTAATTTGTTTCGATAATTACCTCGGGAGCCACAGTAGGTATTTCTACTGTTTTTAGGATATTTTGGTTTTTATAATTTTGTATTTCAGCGCGCACAAACATTTTATTTCCAGGGAATTTTGGCGTTGAGAATATTACATTTTTCATGTTATTTCCTGATTTATAAAATTCGTCGTTTATATACCAAATTACCGTTGTGTTAGTGAGATCGGCTACCACCCCATTATCAAGGACTTCCATTGAGGCAACGATAGGGGTGTACCCGGTGGGAAGTGCCTTCCCTTTGTATTGCTTGGGTGTGTATGTCCCTGCTTTCCACGTCACTAGTATTTCTGGTGTTTGGTTTGGCGTGAATAATGCTGGTTTTGTTGTTGCGGCGTGCGCGCGATTTACTACTAGTAGTAGTGCTACGCTAAAAATCGCGAGATATGTTTTTGTGTGCCAGTTACCCATACTCTTTATTATACAGTACTGGTACTGATTCGTTGTGTGTTATGCTGCTTTTTTATGTTGTTGATCGTCTTTGTCTTGAGTGTTTGATTCTATAGCATCTGTTTGACCAATAATTTCACTGTAGTTTTTATTAACTTCTTGTATGTGTTCTTGTTTTTCTTTGTTTTTTTGAATTATTTCGTTTAGGCGTTTTTCTTCTCTCTTTTTTTCAATACTTTCTACAACTGATGTCTTGTTTGTGTCTGTGTGTTCTTTGCTCTTTCGCGTTTCTTCGATAGAGGGTTTTTCTGGAGTGGTTGTTTGTGCTGCTTCAATTGCGCGTTGTTGTGCCTTGTTGTGCTCTGCTCGTTTGTGTCGTAGGTCAAGAATATTTTGCGAAGTTCCTATGGTGGTTGGTTTTGATTCTTCTGGTTCTTCTGGTTTTTGCTCTATGCGTTGCTTGTTCTGACCACTCCCCGCTTCTTCGATACCCGCTTCAATTTCTTTGAATATATCGGGGGTTTTTGATGGTTTTTTAGTATCTTCAGCTTGTGCTGTTTGTTGATTTGTTGAGCGCTGAGTTTTTATAGGTATGTTTGCGCTGCCAGTATTTGCACTAAGCTGTTGTGTTTCTGGTGTTGGTATTGGGTATTCTGGATATTCTGTCTGTAATTCGGTTTCATTAGTTGCTTCATTCGGCAATTCTATATTTATTACCTGTGAAGCTCTATTTGATTCAGGGTATTGTGTTTCTGGGCCTACAACCTGATTGTATGTTGGATATGGAGCTATTGGGCTTTCTGTGTCTTTGTTTATGTATGTTTGTGGAAGTTGGCTTGTGGTAGGTGGTTTTGCAAATTGTTCAAATGGTGTAAATACACTATTTGATTCTTTTGGTGTTTCTGGCGCGTATCTAGAAGATGTCTCTGATACCCCGGACCCTTCTCTTTGTTCTTTTGGTTTTGTTTGGCTTGTTGTGATGTCGGTTAGGTTTTCTAGTGTTGGTTCTGGGTTTGGTACTGGTTTTATTTGAGGTGTTTTTATTGTTGGGTACACCCCTTCTTTTTGTTGTCTTGGGATTACAGATGTTTCCGGTGGTATGGTTTCTGATGTAGATGGCGTTGATTGGCTTGGTGCTTGGTTTTGTGATTGGGTTAATACCTCTATCTTTTGATCCTCTTCTTTGCCGACCTCACTTCTTTTTTCAGCGAGGCGTCCTTGGGTTGCGATAGCGGTAGGGCTTGGTTTTGGGGGTGTGGCTGTAGTAGAAATAGTTGTTTCTGTTTTTTGGACTTGTTCTGAATCTGTTGTGATGAGTTGCGCGTATTCCTTACTTGTTTCTGGAGCAAAGTAAAAGCTTGCCGCATCGGTGAGTATGGTGCTTTCTGGTTCGCTTTCTTCTTTTTTTGCTTCTGGGGCTACTTGTTCTGGTGTTGGTGTGCTTTGTGTGGCACCTGCTTCGTTTGTTGTGTACTGGATTTGTTGTGTGGGTTGGTTTTCTTGTGTTACTTGTTGTTGTACTTCTATCGGTGCTTGTGTTGCTGTGTTTGGGGTTATTTGCGATTGGAGTGTTTGTGTTCTTCCGCTTATAATGCTAGTTTTTTCTGCTGTCTGACGGGTAATTGCTTTTAATTTTCCGGTATTTAAAGAAGTAGCTTTTTGAACTGGTGCGGTGGCGGTTTTTAGTTTCTCTAATGATTTAACTGAGCCTGTTATTGATTTTAATTTTGAACTAAAACTGAATAAGGTGGTTCCAGGAACAAGGATACTGCTTATTGCTAACAATACGTCTAATACGGTTAATTTTCCAAGTATTCCCAATCGCGCTGTGTACCCAAGATTTACACATGCTGGGTATACATCAAGTATTAGTGTTGCAATGAGTCCAATCCCTGTCAGTCCAAACAAGTCAGCTATAAGAGTTATTACTCCTGAAGAGCCTAGTAAGAAAAACCAGAGTATTATCTCACCCTCGGACATCCATTGTTCCGCTTCTTGATTTATCTCTACACCAGTTTTTTTTGTTTGAGGTGTTAGTTTGGTACTTTTTACTTGAGGCGGTGCCATTACTGTAAGTATAGCGTAAGTCGCAGAACTCGAAACGTGAATAGTGTATTGTAAAATTACCAAAATTCTTGGTAAAAATTATGTTTTTTGAGAATATTCTCAAAAATAGCTTTGTTTTTAAAGTATTCCTACAGCAATCCTTTTTCTTCTAGTAACTGTTTTGGATCGGTGGTAATGATTTTGTCTTCAAAAAACGATGGGATAATTTGAATTGCTACGTGTTTTTGGCCAGCAAAGAAGAGTCCAGTACCAACTTCTGCTGATAACAGGAGGTCTTTTTCGGCATCAGTAAGATTAAATGCTTTTCCTACAATGTCGATGGTGGCAGGAGCTTGTTTTAACAGTAATTGAGTAGAAGAGTTGGTAATAATTGGTCGGCCGTAGGGAGAGCGCAAAAAGTCTTCTACGTCTTGGGTTATTGTTGAAACACCGAGGTAGTATTTACGAGCTCGTTTTACTAGGCCAAACAAAAATGTAGCACTGTCTTCGTTTTTCATCATAATCCATGCTTCATCGATAATGAGAATACGTTGTTTGAGTTTTGCGCGAATAAGGTTCCAAATAAAGTTCAAGATTACGTACATGGCGATGGGGCGTAATTCTTCTTCGAGATCGCGAATAGAAAATACGATAAGTCTGTTTTTAATATCGATGTTTGTTGGTTGGTTTACGAAACCATTAAAACTGCCTTTGGTGAATTTATACAGACGCTCCGATAGGTTTCGACCTCCTTCGAGATTGCGTAGTACGGTTTCTAAATCCTCAAGCAGTGGTGGCTGGGCATTCGAAAAGTCGCTTCCGGGGACGATTTCGCGAGATGCGAATGTTTCGGTGATGGCACGATCTAAGAGTGCGTCTTCTTCGGTTGAAATTTTACCAACCATCAGTTTGATAAGACCTGATATGTTTACGATGTGGGAGCGTAGTACATCTGATGCCGATTCCCCTTCTGGAATTATTGGAATGTCGAACGGGTTAATATGAGCATCAGAGGTTAGTGATATGTTGAAAAAGCTTCCTCCAAAGGCTTCCGCTAGTTTTTGGTATTCGTTTTCTGGGTCTATAACGATAATGTCCGCGCCTATCATCAGTGAGCGTATTATTTGCAGTTTCATAGCGTAACTTTTACCAGCTCCTGATTTGGCAAACACTACTTGATTGGCGTTTTCGAGTGAGAAACGATCAAAAATTACCAGGCCATTATTGTGTCGGTTAATTCCATACATAATTCCTTCGTCTGAGGTGAAGTCTTCTGATACAAATGGGAAAAATGATGACAGTGGCGTGGTATTGAGGGGGGTTGTGATACCGATTTCATCTTTTGCGAACGGCAAAATTGATTGATAGCCTTGGAGTTGTTGGAATAACGCTGGTTTAATGAAAATAAGCTTTGATTCCATAATCGACGTTATTTTTGTTTCAAGCTTGTTTAAATGCGCCTCATTATCTGCGTATACGATTACATATACGCTTGTGGTGAACATTTTTTCTTGTGCTTGTTGGAGTGTGTCGCGTAAGTTTTCTATATCTTCCAACGCAGTCTCTAAGAGTGGATCACGCACCAATCCTTTTTCTTGGCGTTCATTGATTTGTGATTCTACCTGCGCTGCCTTTTTGCGCAGGTTTTTCATGGCTATTCCTGTATCTACGGGGTTTATGAATATTGAAATATCAATAAGCTCCGGCAAGTTAATCAGCGGCTCGAACCACCCACTAGAAAGAAAGCGAGGATAGGTAAAGAAAAAGAATACTTTGGCTATTTTACTTCCGATTTTTAGGCCCGTAGGGGAAACCTCCATACCTGCCGGGGCTAACACTTTTTTTATTTCTTTAAATTCTTGATTTGTTGGCATAGGGTTAGTTGATGCGTGGATCTGAAGCCGTACTGTTTGTTCCGGCGCTTGTTTGTTGACTATTAGGGAGGGTGATATGCTGCTTCTCTATGGTCTCTGGGTTGTAGAAGTTGTATAAGAGTTCGATTATTTGGTCGTCCTCGAGAATTTTTGTTTCAAGGCCTACTGTCCTCAGGCCGTCGGCAACTTGGTTTACTCGTTGGCGTAGTTGGCTTGTTGCTTGTTTGAATGCGTCAATTTCGCTCTGAGACTCTGTTTCAACGACTGGCTTTTTTTTACCAAAAAATGGAATAAAGGATGTGATACTTGATTTTGAGGGGAGGAGTTGGATGGGCACAAATGGTACTACCACAACAAACATCTTGCGCATGACCGCGTATTCTTGTACAAAGCTTCTGATAAAATCCTGGTATTCGCTTATTTGACTTTGCAGGAGCCCTGATTGCTCTTGTTCTTTTCGCGTATCGAGGCTTTGGAGGTATTTATCTATGTTAATCTTTCGTGAATGGACAATGATTTGAATGGTAAAATCAATACTGTTTAAAAAATTTTGATATGCACTTAAGACTGCTTCCTGTTCTCCGGCGCTTTTAAGGGCTAGGTTTAGGCCTGATACTAAAACCATTTGCGCGAGTCTACCATCTTCCATTACGACTGTACCGTCTTTAATTTCTTTTATCTGTACAAGGTCTTGAGAGTTTGCACCGTTGGGCATATAGACAGTATATAGCAAATAGGGTATAGCGAATAGCCAATTCAAAGAAACTTCTGCTTACGTAAAATCTACACGCCGAACCGCTGCGTGCTCGCCTGTTTTTTTCCGAATTACTTCGTAGCGTTGCACACTTTCTTTTGCGGTTGGTTCTTTTTTCTGCTTTTCTCCTGTTTGGAGCGCCCCCCAGGCACTTTTCAAGGCCGCTGAATAGAGGATTTTTTCGAGCCCAAATCCACTCGCCCCTACGGTTTCAAGTGCTGAGGTAGTTTTTTCTTGTTCTTGGCCGCCTGGTTGCCAGGTGTAGCGTTGTGCATTCCAATAGAATAGGAATGCACTCCAGGTAATTTTGGCGAGTGGTTGACTATTAACCTTTACAAGCGTGAGGATAGCTGTTCCTCCTCCAAGAACTATAGCGAAAATAACCCATAACCAGGTTTGTACCGCGAAATAAAGTAGAAATACAATAACTCCTGCCGCGCACAGTATTACGAATTGTTTTACAGTAATAGAGCCAATTATTGTGTCCTCAGTTTCGATAAATTGTGGAACCTGGAATTGCATATAGATAGTATATAGCCAATAACAACTGGGGTATAGGGAAAACTAGCCAATAGTATAGAGTGTGTAGAATACACAACTACGATTGGCCAGTTGGCAAGGAGTATTGTGTATTAAAATACCCACGAATATTCGTGGATATTTTATCAGTTTTTGTATGGTGGTAGTGGGGGTGGCGGGGTGTTTGTTGGTTTTTTAAGGTTCACTACTGGGTTTATGATTGGTGGCGCTTGTGGTGTAATCGGTTCTTGTTTTTTTGTAGTTGGTTCTAGGGAAATTGCAAAAAATTCTGGTGTTTTGCTTGTTACCATCTTTTCCGGTTCTTTTGTTTGTTTTTGGGGTTCCTCTGGTTTTGGCATGCCATAATCTATTACCTTGGCATTTAATTCGGGAGGGCCGAACGTGCGGTTTTGGAGTGGCGCTGGTTTTTCGCCTAGCCCCAGTACCATACTTGATAATTTACCCAACAGTCCTTTTGGAGCAGTTTTTACTGGCTCTTTTTGTTCTGTTGGTTCATTCTTTTTTAACCCGCTTGTTTCTAATGGTTTTTCTGTAAAGTTCATTACTACCGGCTTTTGGGTTGTTTCTGGGGCGGGTTTTGGTGGTTGTGCTGTTGTTATGGTGTTTGCTTGAGAAGTAGGATTAGCTTCGAATGCGATGAATTTCGGCGCGTCCGAGACTGTTTCTTTCTTTTGTTCTGGTTGGGGAATTGTTTGTATTGAGGCGGTATTTTTTATACTTGTTGGGGTTGGTATAAATTCGGGTAATGAAGAAGTGGCAGGCTTTGAGGTGGAAATTGTCTCTTTTTGCTTGTGCTCTTGCTGCGTTGGTTTCGGTATTTCAAATCCTCCAAATTGCACACTGGCGGGGCCCGTGTATGGTTTTGGTGGTACTTCAGGGGTGTTCTGTGCACCCGCTGGCCCTGTTATTTCAAAAGTTTCTTTTAGCGGCATGACTTCTGACTCGCTGTATAGTGCCACTGGTGCTTGTGGTTGTGCTTTACTATCACCACTTTCTTGTGTTGTTGGTTTTGGTGGTATTTGGCTTGCCTCTGGGTGGCTCGTGTTGAGACTTTTTTCGAGTGGAGCAAGCGAATTGAGCAAGAATACTGGTTCATTTGCTTCTTTATCCACTCTTTTTTCTACGACTTCTTCTGGCTCTGGTTTTTTCTCTTCATCGGGCGTGAATTCTGGTTTGTAGTTGGCGTTGATTTCTTCTTTTACAAAGGAAAATATTCGGTCATAGAGTTTGCCCGATATTTTTTCGGCTACCGCTCTGTCGAGTTCTACGCTTTCGGCGATTTCTTTGCCAACATCGTTGATAGAAAGAAAACCTAAAAATACCAATAAACAAACGTTTGCCAGGCGTTGCTTTTTATCTAAACTGAGGCCAAACTCCTGGCCAATGGTATCGATGATATCGTTTTCTTTTTCATCAAATATAAGATCTTGCAGGTGGCTTGGTGTTCTGCGAAATCGTATTTGGATTTTATTTTGATCGACTGCGAGCATGATGCTTGTATTATACCATTCTTATGCGCGCCTACCCTCTTCTTTATTTTCAAGCCTTGTTATTTTCAAATCCGTCAATTTTCGGATTTCCTTGTCCTGTTGTTGGGGTCTGTTGTTGGGTAAAGAATGACTGAGTTGCTCCTCCCCCAGCTTGAGTTGTGGCTGTTGGCTTGTCTTGTTTTATTTTTGCTAGCTGTGGAAGTGTTGCTCCTAATATTTGAGCTTGCATATGCGGTTTATTTTCAGCCTGATCCATCACCGATTTACTGAATTGTATGGTGAATCTGTTTCCTTTGGTGTATTCCCCGTTTTGCGCCCGTTCAAATGATTTTTCCAGCATTGCCCTTGTAAATCCGTCATTTGCCGCAAGCTCCTTTGATATTCCATTCATTTTTTCTGCTTGGAATTCCTGAAGGTTTTTGTATATTGTGGCAATTCTCAATTGTGATTGTTCGAGTTGCTCCGCGGTAACTCCTGGATTGTTTATTGTTTGGAGGTTGGTGTTTATTAGATTTGCTATGGCTTTGTTGTCGAGCTTGGTAAAGCTGTTTATCAGTTTCTGATACTTTTCTTGGTCTTGTGGATTATTTGTGTCAAGATTGGCTGCTTCTAACAAGCTTAAGCCGGTTGCGTTTTTTACCTTCCCAATAAATTTATCTTTTCCAATACTTTCTATATAGGTTGCATCAACTGCATTGCCTGCGACATCTAATTTAGTGAAGCCCTTGTCATCTTCGGTGACGATTGGTTTGCCGGCGCTGTCACGTTTTTTAGTAAGGTAATTTATTACCTTTTCGTAGTCTTTGACGAGCCCGAGTTTATCTTCTTTATCGAGGATTTCTAATATGGCGATAATCTTGTCTTTATCGGTTTTTCTCAACTCTTCTTCGTCGTTTAACAGTGCCGCAAGTTGTGCTTCACTGGTATTTTTTTCTTTAATTTGTTTTTTAATTTCGGCTATTTTGGTATCAGCTAACAGAGTTCTATCGCCCACAAGGACCGATTTTGTTTCTTTCTCATATATTGGATTATTCTTTTCATCAAATTCATCTTTTCCTTCTGCGTCTTTCTTTTGAATTTTATTGCTGTTTGCATCAGTTTTATCAACTTCTTTATTTTCATAATGAAAACCGCCGAGTTTTTGATGGAGGCTTTTTTCATCAACACTGGCAAATGCGTCTTTATTGTTTGCTAGTTGCTGCTCGAGATTTTTTATTTCGGTAATGTACCCGCCAGCTATGGCAGCTTTTACTGCCTCCACGAATTCAGTGCCTGACAGGTTTCCACCGTTTAGGCGGGCCTTGTTGATGTTGCGGCTATCTCCCTTAATTTCTTCGGCAAAGCTTTTCTTTTGTGCTTCAGAGAGTGCTTTTGTTTGGTTGTCTAGTGAGCTTCCTGCTACTCGTGCCACTTGGCGGATACCCGTTACACTTCCGACTGCATTGAGGCCAGTTTTAAGGTATTTCTCAAATCCTTTTGAGTCGCTTGTGTTAAAACCACCACTTATTTTTTGAAGACGTTCAGATAATTGTTTTGCTGGTTTTGAATTTGCTGCGACAATTCCAATACCGCGACCAACTTTGCCTGCTGGGCGAGTAAGGAGTGTGCCTGTTATTTTGCCTCGTGCTGCACTTATTGTTTTGGAAGCAGCTTCGCCTGTTTTGTGCCCTATTTTTGATGCTGCTATTGTTCCTCCCAGCATAAGCCCTGATACCGTGAGCATGCTCAAGATCTGCACCATTGATTCGGCAATGTTTCCTTGCAAAGAATCATTGAAGGCTTTTGGTATGATTTTGGGGTATTTCTTAAATGTTTCGCCAAGACCATTTGCTGTTTGGATTGCAAGGTAGAGAAAAAATACCATCAGCGGCGCGAAAAGGAGCTGTTTTGTAAACTCTTTCCACCACGCATTCCAGTATTGTTCGTATTCTTTGAACACATACATAACCCACGCGAGTGGCATCATGACAAGTAGTATGAGGATTGTTATGTAGCGATAGATAAGCATTACCACTAAAAATCCGAGTGTAATAACAATGCCAACTTCGGTAAATATTTGAATTATGAGGCCAATCCATGCGACAGTTATTTTCCCCACATCGTCAGAAAACTTTCCAGCTACTGCATCTGCTATTAAGCCTGTCCCTGTGCCGGCTAATTTTGCAAATCCATATATATATGAAAGAAAATTACTTTCTTTGTCTGGTACAACTATTGTTTGTTGTGGGCCAAATGCCCCCGCAATATTGCTTGTAAATTGAAAGAATTTATCGGTGTCCGTAGGACTTGGGCTTATTTCTTGGACAAAAAAACTGGTAAACACATCAGAAATTCGAAGAAGTGACCCAGCGATAATCAAGCTAAAATTTACCATTATGGCAGCTGTTACGAGCTTAAACAGCATTTGCTTGGTGTTGTAATTTGTATTTCGGACAATGGTAGCAATTGCCATGATGATGAGCGCAATTACAAATGCAAGGTTTGCGATAGAGAGCGTGATAGGGAATCCTATCTGAACAACCGGAGAGTTTATAATATCTAAACTAATATTGAGTATGGTATTAATGACGTATCCTTCAACAGCAATTACTACTGCAAACAGATACGATATCATCCATGTGAGTGCTGATGCTGCTAAGGCCACCACCGAACTTGTTATGCCTGTTACGCTAAACGACTGTGCTTTTGCTGTTTGTCCTAGAAATAGCGTTATTATGATTGTGCCAAAGCTCAGTATGCTTAGTTTTCCTTTATTATCATAAATAACTCCTTTTATTTTTTTAAAAAGATTTTTTTTATTTGTTTTTTTTATCGACTTTAGCGCGTTCATTGTATTCAGATTTATGGAGTTGATGAACCCGATGGTTGTTGGGTGTTTGTAATGCACTGTTGCATGCTGCCTAGTACTTGAGCAAGCATGCCTTGAAAGCTTTGCAATGTTATATTCCCTGATGTTGCGGATGGTGTGTTTTGTATTTCATTTAGTATTTCGAGTAAACGCTGATTGTAGTTTGGATTTGACGTAGTTAGTGTCTGTAGCTCGGTGATAAGTGCTTGTAGTTTTTGTTTTGCTTGTGCAAGGTTTAAGGCCGCAAACGCATCTTGAACTTTTGCAATATCTGCGCTGTTTTGAGCCGCACATACAGGACCTTTGCCTGGGGTTTGTATTAAACCCTGCAGTGATTGATAGTCAGTAATTGCTTGATTAACTACTGTTATCTTGCTTTGCGCGAGATTAATAAGGTCCGATTGTGTTTGGCCATTGCTGTTTGAGCCTCCGGAGGTATCTCCTGGTAAGCTTATATTCCCCCCGCACCCAGGAGTCGCGTTGCTTCCAGGGCCAGAACATGTAATATTTCCGCCACCTTCACTTCCTCCACCCGAACCAGATACCCACCCTAGGGCAAGATTGGTGAGTCTGTTGATTGCAGCATCAATGAGTGCGGTTACGAGTTCTTCTATGCGTTGCGCAGTCACGATTTGATTTGGTTTCCAGTTAAGTGAACCAAACAGTGAGTGGGCAACCGCACCACCTGGGGTGTTGATGCGATAGTCGCCTTTTTCGCATACTCTTACTGCACATATTGCATCCGGCTTTCCAGAGGCATCGCAGGTGGTTGTTATGATGTCTACTGACCCTGCGAGTTCTCCTAGTCCTGAGGCGTACTCGCCATTGGTTGTTTGTCTGTTTTGTGGCTTGGTGCATGTTGTGTTGCCCGAGCTAAACCCACTTGCGCTCTCTTTTTCACTTCTTGCCCCACTTACTGATTTTTCCGATTGACGTATGAGTTTATCGTTTAACATAAACATGCTTCCCCATATTTGGTTTTCGGGTCGTAGGGCGGTTGCATATGCTACCCAACCGCCATTTGAGAAGCTGTTGTAAAAATTTTTGGCGTTATCAATTACCTGATCGAGCGTGCAAGTTATTTCAAGGCTTTCTTGGTCGGTCGGGTCTGTGATTGGAGTAAGGGCTACCTCCACGAGCGGACCAAAACTTTGACAGAGTTTTGGAGCTGCTTTGGAGATAATAGAAGATGCAGCATCGTTTCCTATCTTGCTTAACTCTTCCTTCCAGTTAGTGACAAACTTTGGCTTACCGCCTCCACCAACCCAGTTAAAAAGGTCCATTTGTATTTGGTTAATAATTTTATTAACTAAAATTCGTATGAGCGTAGTGTATATCCACTTCCACGCATCTTTTATGGCATCCACAATCATTTGTGCTAGTACAGATGGATCAAATACCACATCCCCAAGACCAAGAAATGCATGTGCTTTTTTTATTCCAAATGTATTTTTCCATATTTTAGCAATGGTTGTTTGTTTCTCTGATTGTGGTGCTAAGAAGGCAATTTTCTTTGCTTCCTCATTAAACTTGTTTAATTGATTTATGTATTCTGTTTCTCGTGTTTGGAGGGTCAGTATTATTTTGACTGGATCATTGATGTTTTGACCATAGAATGTGAATGCGTTTTTTTGGTATATTCCTACCGTAAGAAGATTTTTGTGAAATTCTTGAAATGTCACGGGTACCTCTAATTCTTTTAGTTTTTGTGAAAACGTATTCAGGTTTATTGCAGTTTTTTTAAATGTATCTCCTGATACTGTTTGTTCTGAAAGTCTAGGTATGCCTACTCCGACAAAATAGTTGTCGGAAATATCTTTTAAATTTTTGAAATAATTGGCTATGTTTTCTTTTGTTGCGGGAACAGTTTTTGTCACAAGATCGCTTTCTGATGGTTGCCAGTTTTGTGCTGCGTCGACTAGGTCTTTTTCGCTTGCGGATGCGGCAAGAATATTGTTAATGTCTGGCGCGATGATCGAAACACCATCTTCCCCTGATTGTGGACCATCAGGATTGTTTTTTAATGTTTGGTAAGATGCTTGCTTGATAAAACGTTGGGTTAGTGTGTCAGTATCTTCTATTTTCGGAGGGATGTTATCGCCTATTGGGTAGCTGCCGGCGGGCAAGAGGTTTGTACCTGAGTTAGCTGGGAGATCTTCTGCGAATGCGTTTTGGGCGATTGTAGGGGTTTTGGTTTCTTGCTGCGAGTTTTGTTCTTGTGCTTTTTTTGTTATTTCTTCGGTTATTTTTTGTGCTTGCCATCCTACCAACGCAAATGTAGCGCTGGTTGCGACAATCGCAAGCGCCAAAAAACTTACAATAAGATTAACCGTTGTTTTGTGTGACACGGATACTTTGAAAGTATTGGAGATTTTCGCAATACTTCACTTCTATTATATAGCAGCTGGCTGTGAATGTGATTGTGTATAAACGTAGTGGGTTCGAGGTTGTGAGTGGAGGATTAGAGTATAAATACAGAAACAAGAGAGATTCCTCTCTTTCGTTCGGAATGACAAAGTAGAAGGCAAGTGTATAGATCCTCGCATATGCCAAGGATAACATATGGCAAAGTGAAAGCCACGGAATGTTCTATTTTAGAATAATATTTCTGATAACTTTATTATTTGGTCTATTGAGAGGTTTTGGGGGCGGTCAGTAAGTTGAATGCCTATTTTTTCTAATTTTTCTTGTGTAAGATGTTTGTTTTCGTTTTTTACAACAGATTTTAGATTGTTGGCTATTGTTTTGCGGGGTTGTTGAAAAAGGGCGCGGACGGTTTTGTAGTAATTTTCGCTCTTTTGGAGTTGATTTTGTTTTTTGGCGAGCTCTACAACTACGGAATTGACTTTAGGGGGCGGTGAAAAGTCCTTTTTGGGTACAAAACAGATGGATTTTGCGCTTGCCCACGCCCCTGTGGCTGCGGCGAGCTTGTTCATATTGGGGGCTAGGGCGGTTAGTCTGTCCCCCACCTCCTTTTGGATCATTAGTATTGTGACTTCCGGTTTTTCAGGTAGTTCGCTGATGATACGAAGTAAGAATCCGGTGAGGTAATACGGGATATTACCCACTATTGAGTATGTTTGACCTTTTTTTGCCAGTTTGTTTGCTGTTTCGGGCAACAGTTTGCGTATATCACCGTATTCTACGGTGGTATTTGGTAATTCTTTCCTATATATATCGACGGCTAGGCGCTTGTCTTTTTCTATGGCGATGAGTTGATTGTTATTTTTTTGACAGAGTCCAGCTAGTGGGATGGTGAGGGCGCCTTGGCCTGGGCCAATTTCTATAATGGTTTGATTCTTTATGGTTTGGCAGGAGCTGATAATTTTTTCTATTATCTGCTTGTTTTTAAGGAAGTGTTGGCCGAGACGAGAAGGCATGTTTTTAGTGTATAGGGTTTGGCCAATAGCCACTAGGGCAAGTCGATTAATCAAAAGAAATATAGCGTTCGTCGGATGAATCGTCCAGGCGTGTGGCGTGAAATCCGAGACTTTGAAAATAAGTAAGTTCTTGGGGGATTTCGAATAAAAAACGTGATGGTTGACCCCAGTAGCTTATGGTAAGGTGTTGTTTTGCGCGAGTTATTGCTACATATAACAGGCGTCGCTCTTCCTCAAGCTGTTCTTTGGTAAATACAGACATTTGATGGGGCAATACTTTTTCTTGTGCGCCAATTAGAAACACGTAATCGAATTCGAGTCCTTTGGCACTGTGGATACTCATGAGTTGTACGGGGTTTCTTGCTTTTATACCAATATCGTTGGCTTGTACCAAGCTTACTTGTTCTAAAAAGCTGCCTAAATCGTTGAAGTTTTGGGCAAAGCGCAAGAGCTCGAGCAAATTTTCTTTTCGTTCTTTTGTGTTTTTGAGGTATTTTTGTATATACTCGCCGTACTCTGCTTTTTCTAAGAACAATCGTATTGCTTCTTCTGGGGTGAGAGAGCTTGATGTTTCGAGTATTGATGCAATTTGGGCGAATCGTTTTTTTGTAAAGGCTGTCTCAAGTCTGCTGAAGCTAACCGCATCTTTGGGGTTATACATAATCCGAAGAGCGGCTATGGTGTCTTTTATTTCTTTGCGATCATAAAATTTTATACCACCATAAATTACATATGGGATGTTTGTTGTTACGAGTGCTTGTTCAATAGCTCGTGATTGAGCGTTGGTGCGGTAGAGTACTGCTATTGTTTTTTCTGATCCATTGTGGCTTTTTAGGCTTTGGATTTTTTCGCTTACAATCCCGCTTTCTTGTGTCTCTGTTTCGGTTTCTATGACATCAATCAATTCACCTTCTTGTTTATGGGCATTGAGTGTTTTTTTCTTTTGGTTTGCGTTGTGAGCTATTACTGCTTGGGCCGCGTCGAGGATGATTTTGTGGGATCGGTAGTTTTGTTCAAGAAAGATTATTTCTGTATTTTTGAATTGTTTTTCAAAATTGAGAAATATGTTAATGTCTGAGCCGCGCCAGGTGTAGATGGTTTGTGCGTCATCCCCCACTACTGTTATGGTGCATTCTGGACCATGCATGTATTGAATGAGTTGGTGTTGGAGTTGGTTAATGTCTTGGTATTCGTCTACAAACAGGTGCTTGATGGTGTGATGGAGTTTTTCGCGAATAGCGTCTTCGCTTTTTAGGGTGCGAACAGTTTTTTCAAGTAGATCGTCGAAATCGAAAGCGTTGTTGGCTGCAAGTTGCTCCTCATATTTTTCGTATACGGCCATATATAATACATCGGGCGGATAGCTTGAAGCCAACAGCGCTTCTTTTTGTACCCACCCATTTTTAATTGCGGATATTTTTTCGAGTACTCGAGCTGGCTTTAATTCTTCACTGTCATGATCGCCAGATTTTTTCATGCCTTTCAATATTGTTCTTACTATATAGAGACTATCGGCGTCGTCGTAGATGAGGTAATTGTTTGTGCGACCCCAGATGGCATGGTGTTGTTTGAGAAACTTGGCGCCCCAGGAATGAAACGTACCAATAAACATGTCTTCATAATGGTGAGGCAACCCCTTTTGTGTGTTTGTTGTTCTTTGTTGCAACAGATGTGCTACTCGAGCTTTCATCTCTTTGGCTGCTTTATTGGTAAATGTTAAGGCGCAAATATTCCCGGGGTCGGCGCCTTCGGCTATGGTGTGAGCGATTCGGGATGTAAGTGTTTTTGTTTTTCCGGTTCCGGCGCCTGCCACAATAAGAAGTGAGGCGGCAGTTGAGTGTACGGCTTTCTGCTGAGCCTCATTTAATTGCATTTGTTTGTTGTTGGGAGGGGTTATTTGTGGCATACTAGAGGGGTTCATGGTCCCCTCATTTTTTATTCGGGGCTGGTTGCCTGCCTTTTTAGCTTCGGCAATTATGGCCATTATTATATCAGTGTATGCGGTGACTGGGTATCGCCCGGCGGATACTGCCATAGTCACTGTTCCCCCATCACATTTTTTGCAAGGTTCGTTTGTGCTTGCGGATGCCGCCGCTTCTGAGTACGGTGCGTCCTATGATGTTGCTCAGGTTGCTGCGGCTGGTGCTGAAAGTATGCCCATGTTTGATGATGTTGTTTCTGTTCCCGCTGATACTGTGTTGTTGTCTGATACGGGGGGTGTATTTGGCACAGGGACCACTGTTGCTGGGACGGTTTCTTATACTACTGTCAAAAAAAATTACGTGGTAAAGAAAAAGGATACGATTGCGACTATTGCAAAGACCTTCGGTATTTCGATTGACAGTATTTATACTTCTAATCCCACGCTTCGTGCGAAGGGTTTAAAATCTGGTAAATCTATTGTTCTTTTGGTACCCACCGTTGTACAGAATTCTTTGGTGTCTGATGAAGCAGCATTGTATCGTGGCTTACCTATTATACGTGGGTATTTTGGAAAGCCGGTTGATGGCATTACCAATGGTGCTATAACTACCTATAACTCTGTGAATTTTGTGGCTGCGTGTGGATCACATGTGCTGGCAGCTGCTTCTGGTGTGGTTATTCCCGACCAAACACTTTCTGGTGTTGATAGTTGGAATAATGGTTATGGTACTTATGTATATATAGAGCATGGTAATGGAACAAAGACTCGATATGCGCATTTAGGCACGGCTACGGTTTCGGCCGGCGATATTATTCAGAAAGGACAAGAGATTGGGGTTGTTGGTAAAACTGGTGATGTGAGTTCGTGTCAGCTTGGATTTGAGGTGTATGGGGCGCGAAATCCGTTTGGGAAGTACTAAATAATAAGTAGTGAGTAGGTAGTATTGAGGGATTCAAGAAAAACTGAAAAATTTTTGTCATGCTCATTACTGTGTACCAATTACTTATCACTCATTTTTTAGGCGATAGCTAAAGGCCTCGGCAACATGCTCGCTTTTCACGGTTTCTTCGCCTTCTAGGTCTGCAATAGTGCGGGCTGTTTTTATAATACGGTAATAGGAACGAGCAGATGTATTATTCTTGGCAAGACTACCCAAGAGTTCTTGCGCTTTTGGTGTTAGTAGTGACAGTTCTTGTGCTTGTGACGAGCTCATTTGAGCGTTTGTGGTTATGGGAGCATTATGTTTTTTGAATCGTTCGTATTGGATTGCGCGAGCGATTTCTACGAGTTCTTGTATGCGGGCGCTTTCTTTTGGTTGTTCACCGCGGTTGTTTTTGTTGGTTAATTCATTAATTGGTACTCGTGCTACCTTTACCTGCAAGTCAATTCTGTCGAGTAGTGGCCCCGACATTTTCTTTTGATATTTCGCGACTTCAAAGCCGGTGCATGTGCACTCTTTTGTTTCGTCGCCGTAGTACCCACATGGGCATGGATTGGCTGCTGCAATAAGACAAAAGCGCGCAGGGAATGTGACTGTTGTTTTTGCTCGCGAAACATGGACTACTCCGCTTTCGAGCGGTTGGCGTAGGCTTTCAAGCGTGCTTTTTTGAAATTCTGGTAGTTCATCCAAAAAGAGTACTCCACAGTGAGCAAGACTGACTTCGCCGGGGCGTGGATTTGCACCGCCACCAATAATCGAAACGAGTGACGCGGTATGGTGTGGCGTGCGAAATGGGCGCGCGCGGTTGTGGGTATGTGGTTGCGCGGTGGTGTGTGTGGCAATGCTGTATATTTTGGTTACCTCTATCGCCTCTTCGCGTGAAAGCTTTGGCATGATGCCAAGTGTGGCGTGGGCCAACATTGTTTTCCCAACTCCCGGTGGGCCAATAAGCAGCGTGTTGTGTCCGCCGGCTGCTGCTATGGTGAGTGCACGTTTGGCGTGAGCCTGACCTCTTACTTCTGAGAAATCGGGAATGTATTTTTGAGGTTCTACTAACTCATGCTGTATTGGTTCTTGTATTGGAATTATTTCTTTTTCCTCAAGGTGCTTGATGAGTTGAGTTAGATTTTTTACTGGGATAATTTGAATGCCGGAAACGAGCCCGGCTTCATCCGCATTTTTTTCTGGCGTAAATACGCAGCGCATCCCTTTTTGTTTTGCCATTTCCGCGATACTTAGAATTCCTGTTATTGGCCGCACTTCTCCGGTTAATGCTAGTTCACCAACAAATATACTTTTTTCGCCGTCAAAATTTTTTATTTGTTGTGTTGCAAGTAGATAACCAAGTGCTATGGCGAGGTCATAGTGTGAGCCAGTTTTTTTAATATCAGCCGGCGCGAGGTTTACGGTTATTTTTCTATTTTCTCTGGTAGGTGGTTTTGCGCCGCTGTTTTTTATTGCCGAGTTCACTCGCTCTTTTGCTTCGGAGAGTGCCTTGTCTGCTAACCCAACAATAGTGAACGCGTGTAACCCAACGTGAATGTCTGTTTCAACTTCAATAAGCTTTGCTTCTATTCCTTCTAGCTCGGCCGCGTATAATTTTGAGATTTTTTTCATAGTGGTTACTCGGTGAAATAAAATACCGACCCAGTACTGGATCGGTATTTTATTTTTATTTTATGCAGGTGTGACAGTTTTTTTGTGCGGGATTTTTTTGTAGTGCTTCATCCCCTATTTCGTTTTCGCAATTTTCGCATCTTCCAAATCTTTCGTTATCTATTTTGTCGAGCGCGTCTTGGATTTCGGCCACCCTGTCTCTGTATGCTTTGGCTAATGCGATTGTGTTTGAGAATTCTTCGTCTTCGTTTTTTTCTTCTTCCTCATCTACCTCGTTTCCGAAGTCGGCGGGTGTTTCGTGGGCCTGTATTTTTTTTATTAGCTCCGCCTTTTCTTGCTCCAGCGCTTTTTTGTGTTGCGCGGTATTTTGTGTGTTCATATGTGTTTTAGTATACCAGCCATAAAACGTAAAACGTAGGGCGGTGAATTTTGAGAATCCTGTGATGGTTACGACTGTTTGCCGTGATTTTTTTGTGGGGTGTTTTTGTAAGCGTTAACCTCCCCTATTAAGCATCTTCTTTTGATATGAAGAAATAATAAAATCTTTTTTATTGTCATGTGCCCACGCGTGGCCCTGTTTTTTAGGCATGCTTTTGTGGTTGTTTATTTTTGATTTCTTACCTTTTCTGCGTATGGCTTGTTGATAAACATAATTGTTTAGCAGATTGTTTATCAGCTTATTTGATAAACACTTTTGTTTATCAAATTTAAAAATCTTAATTTTAGCCCATTTTTATACATAAAATGTTTAGCGCTAAACATTCTGGGCATAACTTTTAGGAAAACAATGTTTGTCGCTAAACATTTTCATTTCTTGACCCCCTTCTTACTTCTTTTGATTTACTCCCCATATTTTAAAATGTTTAGCGCTAAACATTCCTTCTTTTTTGAGTTCTTTTTATATTGTTATTTTAAACGGCAAAAGTACTATAATTTCCCTATGCCGGTAAAACCAATCAATGACACCTCGTATACATAAAAATTCTTTGGGTTTTTTGGGTGAATCTGTGGCTCAACTATACCTTGAGCAGAAGGGCTATGTTTTTCTTGCCGCAAATGTTTCAGAAAAATTTGGAGAAATTGACCTTATTATGAGATCGCTAGATAAGACTCTTGTTTTTGTTGAAGTAAAAACATTTTCCTCATCTGATATTTCTGGTGAGGATTTCAACCTTCTTTCTCCGGAGGACAATCTATCTTTTTCTAAATTAGCGAAACTACAAAAAATATGTTCTTTTTATGTAAATAAATATCCTAAACTTATCTATGAAGACGTTGGATGGAGGATTGATGGGGTTTGTATTCTTTTGCCTAAAAATTCATTATTAGAAAATCAAAGTATTCATAAACTTTTGCAAACGGCAATCATACGGCAATATGAAAATATATAGATTAGGGTATGGCCAATAGCCAAAAGGGTATAGTGCTTTTGTCTGTAAGCCAATCAAAAGATAATTATTTTTTATTGAAGCCTCGCTTATCAATAGGCAACTTTAGTGAGCTAAGCTAGATTAGAGATTAAAGTAAATTAAAAATATAAAAGATTTTGAGAATTGTGAAGCGAGTAGTACGGATTATATTTTTGACAAATTAATAAAATTATTTTTTAATATTTTTTATTTCCAAGGATTATTTTTAGCTATAATAGTTCAAAAAATAATTGACATTTTTGAATTTATTCCTTATATTATTTTTACGTCTACAAGTTAATAACAATTAAATATTTTATGTTTAACATTAAGGATTTGGGGAAAGCCATAAAACAAATTGCCGATGAGAAGGGGTTAGCGGAAGATAAAATTATTGACGCGATCGAAACTTCAATTGCTGCTGCCTATAAAAAAGAATATGGGAATCGCGGTGATATCGTGAAGTGCAAATTAAATTTAAAAACGGGTGATGTTGATTTTTGGCAGGTGAAAACCGTTGTTGATGAGACGACGGTGCGCATGCCTGTTGAGGGGGAAGATGCTGCTGAGGCGGCCGCGACTGAATCTGAAACGGATGAGGTGAAGTTGCCACGCTACAATAGTGACCGGCACATACTTCTTTCTGAAGCGCATTTAACAAAACCTGATGCTGCGCTGGGAGATGATATTAATTTTCCACTCGCGCAACATTCTGACTTTGGTCGTATTGCTGCACAAACTGCAAAGCAAGTTGTTTTGCAAAAACTTCGTGAAGGGGAGCGTGATTCTATTTTGTCTGAATGGAAAGATAAAGAAGGTACGCTTGTGTCTGGGCAGGTGCAGCGCTTTGAGCGCGGGCATGTGTATGTGGACTTGGGTCGCACGATTGGTGTGATGTTTGCGAATGAGTCGGTGCGCGGTGAGCATTATCGTCAAGGCGAGCGACTTCGTTTTTTGGTGTTGGCAGTTCAAGAGGATACTCGCTTGCCTGGTATTATTCTTTCCAGATCTCACCCAAACTTTGTGCGAAAACTTTTTGAATTAGAAGTTCCGGAGCTTGCTGATGGGAGTTGCAAGATAGAAGCGATTGCCCGGGAAGCGGGGAGTCGCACGAAAATCGCGGTGGCATCATCGGTACCGGGAGTTGATCCTGTTGGCGCGTTTGTTGGTCAGCGCGGTACTCGTGTGATGGCGGTCAATAATGAACTTGGAAATGAAAAGATTGATATTATTGAATTCAGCGAAGATCCGGCAGAGTTTATTGGCCACTCACTGTCACCGGCAAAAGTTGAAAGTGTTGAGGTGTTGCCGCGCCGTGAGGCTCGGGTGTTTGTGGCTGAAGATCAGTTGAGCTTGGCAATTGGCCGTGGTGGACAGAATGTGCGATTGGCCGCGAAATTAACTGGTTGGAAGATTGATGTTCGTTCGGCCGCAAAGCCTGATGAAATTCAGGAAGGGGGCGTTGCTCAAGAGGCGGAAGGTATACCTTCTGAGTCTTCAGAAGCGGCAACTTCTTAGTCGACTATTTGGTTTGCATATTCATTTATTATTTTTATTCCTATGATTCAATCTCCATACGAGCATCTTTCTATTGGTGAAAAGGCTCCAGATGTGGTGACCGCTGTTATTGAGATTCCAAAGGGGTCTCACAATAAATATGAGTACGACGAAAAGCGTATGGTGTTTGCGCTTGATAGAGTGTTCTACTCACCAGTGCATTTCCCTGCGGATTACGGATTTATTCCGGAGACTCGTAGTGAAGACGGTGACCATTTGGACGTACTTGTTGTTGGGAGCGACCCAACGTTTCCTGGTTGTGTAGTAGATGCGAAGGTTGTGGGATTATTGAAAATGATTGATAGCGGCGAAGAAGATTTTAAGGTGCTGGCAGTACAGAAATCGAATCCTCGATTTTCACACATTGCTGATTTAAACGACATGGAAGCAGTTATGCCTCATTTTTTGAAAGAAGTGGCGCATTTTTTCCAGGTATATAAAGATTTGCAGGGCAAGAAAGTGGAAATTTTAGGTTGGCATGATGCCGCAACTGCGAAAGCTGAAATACAGCGCGCGCAAGAGATGTATAAGAAGGAAGGAACATAGGATGGGGATAGAATAAAAAGGTTGAACTATTAGTTTTATTACTACTATGAATTTAATTCCAAC
>CAZXZC010000002.1:26899-45720 GCA_964645125.1 uncultured Candidatus Saccharibacteria bacterium
AAGGAGTATGGCTTGATTGATGATGTGATAAAGAGATAAAAATAGGGGTTTGGCCAATGGTTCGACAGGCTCACCACAAGTAACCAATAGGGTTTAGGGTATAAAGAAAATTAGAGTAATAGGAAAAACAGGGTTGAAGGAATCTCCTTCAACCCTGTTGAGGTTCAAAACCCTTTTGAAAATTGGTATTTTGTGATTTACTTGAGGCACTATGCAATCTGATATTTCGAACCTTTTAACTCGTGGGGTAGAGGGGATTATTGAGAAAAATCATCTAGAGGTATTACTTTCTTCTGGTAAGAAATTGCGGGTGAAGTTTGGAATTGATCCAACTGGCACCAAAATTCATATTGGCCGGGCGGTACCATTATGGAAATTGCGCGAATTTCAAGATGCGGGCCACCAGATAGTACTTATTATCGGTGATTTTACTGCTCAGATTGGGGATGCCTCAGACAAGCTCGCGAAGCGCCCTTTTTTGACGCTTGAACAGGTGCAAGAAAATATGAAGGGATATTTGGCTCAGGTGGGCAGAATTTTAGACATTGAAAAGTGCGAAGTGCACTACAACAGTACGTGGCTTGCAAAACTTACGTTTCGGGAAATTTGTGATTTAGCTGAGGTGTTTAGCGTGGCCCAGATGATAGAAAGGCGGAATTTCCGTGAACGGTGGGACAAAAAAGAGGAGATTAGCGTGCGCGAGTTTTTGTACCCTTTGATGCAAGGCTATGACTCGGTTGCGGTAAAAGCAGATGTTGAAATTGGGGGAACTGACCAATTATTTAATTTAACCGCTGGTCGACGTATTCAGGAGTTTTATGGGCAACCAGTGCAGGATGTGATAACAACCGCAATGCTTAATGGCCTTGATGGACGCAAGATGAGTACGAGTTGGGGGAATGTGATAAACATTGATGATGCGCCACAGGAGCAGTTTGGGAAGGTGATGTCGATGCATGACAATGAACTTATATCGTATTTTACCCTTGCTACTTCGGTGTCACTTGCAACTATTGCAGAGTACGAGAAGGAGCTTGCTGATGGTCGAAACCCGAAAGAGATAAAAGAAATTTTGGCTACTGAAATTGTGGCTCGGTACCATCCGCGCGAGGCTGCGCTTGCGGCGAAACAACATTTTGAGAGTTTGTTTAGTAAAAAACAAATGCCCGAAGATTTGCCGGAACTTCGCGTTTCTTCATCGGCTACAGTGCTTGAGCTTGTTATTGCTAGTGGTGTTTCGCCTAGTAACGCGCAGGCTCGACGACTTGTGGAGCAGGGAGCTGTGGAGGTTGATGGAGTTGCCTGTACTGATATCCACCAAGCGCTTTCTTTGCATGGTGGAGAGGTGGCGAAGATTGGAAAAAAACAATTTTTTAAACTAGTTGTTTCTTAGTGGTTTTTTGAATAGAAGGTGGTAATTTTGTGATATACTGGTACCTATATGGCAGATGATATTTTTCATTTAGGTAATGCTGTGGGTGGTCCACTTGGTACTGCAGCGCCGAAACAGACGATTGTTATTCCATCTTCAGAAAGCGACATTGTAATTCGTACGATGGCGAGCGACTTGGCTTCGCTTGCTGCCTCTGGGGGGAACGGAGTGCAGGTGCAGCCACTGTCTTTCGATGCGCATGTATCTATTTCTGAGTCTACCGCGATTGCGACAGACACGGGGACTGTTGCTTCTGCTCCTGCTCGTTCGCGAATACCGCTCGTGGTAGTGATGGCTTTGGTTGGAGTATTGATTTTGGGAGTTGGTGGTTATATTGCGTGGGATTTTTGGGGTCGTTCTTATTTCGCCCCTTCGGTTTCTCCTGAAGCTTTGGTTTCGCCCCCTGCTGCTTCTTCTAGTGCGCCGCTTACTTCACCGTCACTTGCTCCTGCGGTGGGGGTCTATGATTTTACGCATAGCTCATTTTTAAAAAAACCTGCTGATCAGGCGTTTGCTTTGGTGTTGGGTGGGAGTGCTAATTCTGCTTCTGATCTTCAAACCTACAGCCAAAAAGTTTCGAATGCTTTGACTGGATTAAAACCAGACACTACTTTTATTGAAATGAGAGTTGTTGACCAAGGTGGTAAACCGCTTTCGTTTGGGCAGTTTTTGTATGCGGTATCTGCGAACCTTGTTGACCAAAATACGTTAGCAAATAATTTCCTGCCCGATTTTACCTTTTTTATTTATAAGGATGGCAATGGGTATTGGCCGGGTTTTGTGTTGCAATTGCAGCCGTCGAAAAATTGGTTGTTTTTAAAAGATGAAATGACACGAGTGGAGAAGGCGACGGCTCGTGACAGTGTGTTTTTGACCCAGCCAGGTACGCCTTCGGGGAGTGGGTTTGTGGTGGATGCGGTAGGTGAGTTGCCGGTGCGAAGTCTTAATTACAGCAATCCCTCAGCGAGTTTTTTGTATGGGTGGTTGCGAAATTACTTTATCATCAGTACAAGCAGAGATGGAATGAGGGAGGTGTTGAATAGGTTATAAACAAAAGGGTATAGAGTGTAGCCAAGAGCCAATAGGGTATAGAAATACTGAATATAGAATAAAGAAGTAAGAATGAAGGTTTTATACAGAAACCTTCATTCGTTGTTCTCAATTTTTAATTCGTGCATCAACTTCGTATTGGCTATTCACTAAACCCCCCCCACCCTGTTTTTATGTTTTGACAAATACTGGATTTACGGTAGATTAATGGGGATCTTTGAAAATTTTGATTTGTGAAAGGAAACTAGTGATATGAAAAACTTGAACCAGCATAGCCTCGGTTTTTTTGTGGCTATGGTGATCTGCTCATTTTTTGCTATGTGGCTTACGCCTTACACCGCTTACCGTGTTACCGCACGAGCGGGATGCCAGCAACAGCCGGAGATGCGCGCTTCGCCAGCTCCCCATGTGTGTACTGTTGGGTGTATTAACGAACACCGCGATTTGGCGCAACCCGTGATTTCGGCTTACGGGCTTTCGTTGGTGCATGTGCGTGTTCATTGTGACCCGATTGCGGCATGTACTGATCAGCGGGATCCGCTCATTGCTGATGTGTGGGCGTTACATCCTGCTCCCACTGTGGTTGTGCTTGATGGAGAGTGCAAAAAGTGCAAAACACCGGGTTGTGTGGAGGCGTTTTTTTACCTGCCTCAAAATGGCAAACCCACTCTTTATGGGGATGTTTCTACCGTAAAGAAAAAATATGCTTTTGCGCGATCTTTTGAGTTCAACTAAATCTAAAATACCGAGGTGTTTACCTCAATTAAAAAGGTGCTGCGTTGTGCAGCACCTTTTCTGTTATTCTTCGGTTTCGGGAGCTTCTGTGCCGCCTGCTGTTTCTGGTGATTCAAATGGCGACACTTCTTTCATTTTGGCAAGTGTTTCTCGTTTTATTTTTTCGAGTAATTCCTTATCATTTTTTAATTTTTCGCGAGTTGCGTCAAAACCGGTGCCGATTTTTTCACTTCCCATACTGTAGCTTGCGCCTGATTTTTTAACCACCCCATATTTGATGCCGGCGTTTAAGACATCGGCTTCTAAAGAAATTCCGGTGCCATACATAATGTCAAATTCGGCTGCTTTAAATGGTGGCGCTACTTTATTTTTTACTACTTTGGCCTTAGTGCGACTACCGATAACGTCTTCTCCTTTTTTAATTTGTGCAGTGCGGCGTACATCGAGACGAACTGATGCGTAGAATTTCAAAGCTTTGCCGCCCGGTGTTGTTTCGGGATTGCCGAAAAATACTCCTACTTGCATGCGGATTTGGTTAATGAAGATGATAAGGGTGTTGGAGCGATCTGCAAGAGCGGTGAGTTTGCGTAGCGCCTGAGACATAAGCCGGGCTTGTAGGCCTATCTGCTGTTGGCCCATTTCGCCGTCTATTTCTGCTTTTGGGGTAAGGGCGGCGACCGAGTCGACTACTACCACCGAGATAACTCCGGAGCGAACAAGACTTTCTAATATGTTTAATGCTTCTTCGCCATTATCCGGCTGCGAGATGAGCAGATCTTTGGTTTGTACGCCAATGCGGGCAGCATATTCTGGGTCTAATGCGTGCTCGGCGTCAATAAACGCTGCTTTACCACCTTGTTTTTGGGCCTCTGCTACTACATGGAGGGCGAGCGTGGTTTTACCGCTTGATTCGGGCCCGAATATCTCTACGATTCTGCCGTGGGGCAAGCCACCCACACCCAGGGCAACATCAAGCGAGAATGAGCCGGTGGGGACTACACTGACATTGGTTTTTTTCACTTCACCGAGTTTCATAATGGCACCTTCGCCAAATTTCTCTTGGAGCGCAGATATGAGGTTGTCGAGTTCGTTGCTTTCTTTTGCTTTTGAGGCAGCTGGTTTTTTAGTCATGGGGGTATTATATAGCATCTAGCCAATAGCCAATAGCCAATAGCCAATAGCCAATAGCCAATAGCCAATAGCCAATATGAGTTTAATGTCTAGGGATTAAAAAACTATAAAGAAACAGCAATCAATCTTTTTAGTGTTTTTTGGTAGTCGTTGCAGTTGAGCTGGTTGTGCTTGAAGCGGTGTTTTGGGTGCTTGAGGTATTTTTGGGTTGTGTTCCTTTTGTGGGGGTTGTGGCTTCAGGCATTTCGTAGATTACTTGGCGAGTTTGGGTTGCTTCTCTGCCAAGTTGTTTTTTTGCTGTTATT
Organism: uncultured Candidatus Saccharibacteria bacterium; assembly: GCA_964645125.1. GTDB lineage: Bacteria > Patescibacteriota > Minisyncoccia > UBA6257 > 2-01-FULL-56-20 > JBDKGD01. The sequence goes on from CAZXZC010000002.1 coordinate 31,553, forward strand.
TCGAAAATATTAATCCCATTTTGCAGTAATATTGTTTTTTGCCAGAAACCGTCATTATCCGTGGATATACGCTCGCCATTGATGCTTACGGCGTCGTTTGCGTCAGCTACGCTTCCACGAATAGTATAAAGTTCTTCTTTTACCGTTTCAGTTTGACTTGCTGGTGATGAGATGGTTAGTTCGGGTGTGCCGAAAATTTTTGGTATACGCCATACTAGGATTGTAATTATTAGTAGGATTGCTCCTGCAATTAGTATTTTCCCTATCGGGTAGTTCCGAGCAAAGCGATTATTTGGCATAGAATCTTTCATGCCTGACTTTTGAACAGTGGAACCTTCTTTGATGGCGTGCCACCATGGATCGGCGTCAAAATGGAGGATTTCGCCTAAAGTGTACAAGTATCCACGTAGGTAGGGGGCGGGGGGAAGATCGTTAAAGTCTGAATCAAGCAGGCTTTCTATGTGTTTGACAGCAATTCCTGAGGCGTCGACGAGTTTTTTAACGGTGTAGCCCTCTTCTTTTATTTTGCTATGCAAAAATACGGCGAAGTCAGAGGCTTGAAATGGCGTATTTTTGTCGATCATGGAGCTAGTATATGAGAAATAGGGTATTGAGTATAGGGTGCGGCCACTAGTAGGTGGGTTTAGGGTGTAGCCAATACCCACTAGGGTGATGTGGAACGCATTCAATCGAATACATAGATCCCTGCCTGACGGCAGCTCGTTCAAACACGAGGATGACAGGCGTAGAGAATATGTGAATTAGAGATGCTATTCGTCGTTACCAATAAACACTTCGCGGGGTTTAGCACCGTCACCGGGGCCGATAATTCCCTTTTCTTCCATGAGATCCAGCAGTCGTGCGGCGCGGGCATAGCCTACTTTGAGGCGACGCTGCAGGAGTGAGGCAGACGCTTTCTTGGCTTCTTTCACTACTTGCACTGCTTCTTCGAGCATTTCATCGCTATCTTCGCCGTCACCTACGAAGTCATCGAGTACTTCATTTTTCATACCAGTTACTTGTGGAGCGGTGTCGCCAAGGTCAACGGCGCTTTCTTTGGGAAGTTCTATTTTGTTATTTTCGCGGATAAAGTTTGTTACTTTGCCTATCTCATCTTCAGTAAGGAATGCGCCTTGAATACGTTTTGGCTGTGAAAGTTGTGGGGAAAGGAAGAGCAAGTCACCACCACCCAAGAGTTTTTCGGCACCCGAGGCATCGAGAATGGTGCGTGAGTCGATTTGACTCGCCACCTGTAAGGCGATTCGGTTGGTGATGTTGGCCTTGATAAGGCCGGTGATAACTTCAACGGATGGGCGCTGCGTGGCGAGTACTAGGTGAATGCCGGTGGCGCGTGCCATTTGAGCAAGTCGTATGATGGAACCTTCTACTTCGCGACCATAAGTAGCCATAAGATCGGCGAGTTCATCAACCACAATAACAATATAGGGGAGGGCATCTTCGGTGTTTTTGGCATTATAGCTGGCAATGTCGCGCCGGCCGGAGGCGGCAAGGAGTTCATAGCGGCGTTCCATTTCTTTAATTGCCCAGCGAAATACGGCAATTGCCTTTTTATTTTCTGTAATGACGGGGTGAATGAGGTGTGGTAACCCATCATACATGGTAAGCTCTACGCGTTTTGGATCGATAAAGGCAAAGCGCAGGGTGTCGGGTGAGTTTTTATAGAGCAACGAAACGATAAGTGAGTGTACAAGAATTGATTTTCCTGATCCGGTAGCGCCGGCAACCAGTAAGTGCGGCATTTTGTCGATGCGGGTGAATATCGGTTCACCGCTTACGTCGCGGCCCAATACGATGCCTAATGGCCCGAGGGCTTGAAATTCAGGGTAAGAGAACAGGTTGCCCAAGCGTACGATGGCCGCGGTTTTGTTCGGTACCTCAATACCTACGAGTGATTTTCCGGGAATTGGGGCTTCGATGCGAATTGGGTGAGCAGCAAGCGCGAGGCTTAGGTCTTGAGAGAGCGCTAAAATGCGGGTGAGTTTTACGCCTTCGGCGGGTTTTAGGGTGTAGCGGGTTACTTTGGGGCCTATGTTTACCTCGCCCATTTCTACCGCGATACCAAAGCTTTCAAGAGTGCGTTTGATGATGTTGGCGTTGGCGCGGAGGTCGCCGGTGGTCGGCTTTTCAACGGATGACTTGAGTAGCTCGAGTGGGGGGAGGATGTAGTTGGTAAAGCGCAGCGCGGGCACTGGAGGGAGTGCCTCTTTTGATTCTTGTGGTTTGTCTGCTGGTTTTTCGGGTTGTTTTTCTTCCTCCACCACCGGTTCTTCATCTTCCTCTGCTTCTTCGAGCGCGTCTTCTTCTACCACTTCTTCTGATTCTTCGTCGGCGATTCGCACAAATTCGTCTTCATCTTCTGCTGTTTCGGGGGTTATTGGTTCTTTTTTCTTCCATTCAGGCAGGCGTATTTTAATAGGGATGTTGAGTGTGGTGACGATGGCAATAACCCCAACGGCGAGTGTTATGATTGCCGCTGCCAATTTTCCAAATGGAATGTCCAGGCTTCCGAGTATTCGCCCCAGGTAGCCGCCTTGCCCCTTTTCGACAATATCAATGAGCCCGAGCACTGAAAGCAGGAATCCGCCAGCTCCAGAAAAGGCAACCAGTAAAAAGTGATGTTTGTCGGTAAACAAAAATACCCCCGCAACAATGAGTAAGCTTAATGGGAGTACGAGATATCCAATGCCAAGCAGGGCGATACCAGCTGTTCGCAGGTATTCACCGGCAGGACCCGATTGATGGAAGTAGGCAAGCGAAAGTACGAGTGCGGCGCCGATTGCGGCGATAGCAAGAATAGTTTTTTTGGTTTCGGGGTGGAGACGGCTTACCGCGTTTTCTTCGCTTTCTTTCTTTTTATTTTTTTTACCTAAGTCTACGGATTTTTTTGTGTCTTTTGTGTCGCGAGGCATATGTAATCAGTATATAGGGTGTAGCCAAAAGCCAAAAGGGTAGAACTGGTTGCGTTTTCTACCTATCGGCGGATATTTCAAGCTAGACTTTTGACGAACCTACCATCTATTGACATTTTTTATAAAAATAGTAATATATACACTAGATTAACAAAAGGAGCATTTAAAAATGCATAAAATTGTTTTGGGTAATGAAAACATGGCTCGACAGCCGACCGTTGAAGAAATTCAAGATCGCGTGCGAGTCAAAAATGAGGAGTATTTGCTTAGTGCTTCTGCGCGAGGCAAACCTCCGCTTATTGCTTTTTACAGTGAAGAGACCTCCACTTTATTTATTTATTTTGGAGATTCTTCGCAGCAGGTTGTTGCTCCTCTTGTTTTTATTTTTCCGGATTTACTTGATGGGAAGAAAGAGGATCAAACATTTTCCATTGTTGCTGTCAAAGACTTATAGGACGCTGATACATTTTCCGTATCGGCGTCTTTTTTATTTTCTTCTAGAAATATTTTTATATGGTTTCTTGTTGATTGGTTTATTTTCAGTTCTGGGCTTGGTTGGATGCGTCCTTTTTTGGGTGGTAATTTCGATTTTTCTAATATTTGTTTACAAAATAATTCCTTTTCTTCGCCCATTATTTTTTTATTAATGAGTAAATATTGTATTGCCGCTAAAAAGTTAGCTCCTTCGTTTTGGGGATCATTTATCACAGTAGTTCTAAACAGAACCTTTAAAAGGTCGTTTTGGTTTCTTTCAATGGTATTTTGTATCAACTGAATTGATTTATTTGTCGTATTTTTATTTTGTAATTCTGCTACTGTCTTTCTTATAGTATCTAAAAAGTCTCTTTTCAATACGTCTAATTCGTTTTCCTTTAGTAATTCTTGTAATTGTCGAGCCCCATACTCATCTTTTATATGGTGCTCTTTTTCTTCTGAATCTGCTGAGCCAAAATCTATAATATATGCTTGTAGGTTCAAATCCCCAGTCTCATTGTTTTTGTTTTCTTGCACCAATATATTTCTTTCATGAAGATCATTGTGGTATATGCCAAATCTGTGAAGATATGTGATAGTGTTTTGAACCTGTTGAATAAGTTTTTGAATATCTTTTTCTGTAATTGTTACACCTTGTGCTGTTGTCAGTTTTTGTTGTCTTAGGAGAGTGCGTACATGTTTGTAAAATAGTTTCTTGTTTTCATTCCATACTCTATCCTTGTTGTCTTCATTGGTTGGTATACCTATTCCTCTTGTATAGCGAAATGCTTCTTCGAGTGCTTCGCTGGCAGTCATTTTACTTATTTCTTCTTCTGAGATTGCGCCTGCTTGATAGTAGCGCACTATTGCTTTTGCATACAACGTTGCTAGGTCATTTGCTGGTGAAAAACTTGATTCGGTTTCGATCTTGTTTTGTATGTACTCCATTACTATGTACTCTGCTTTGTCTCCCGCAAACAATGTCCCTTGGTTTTTTAAATTTTCTCTACTTTCTTCGTTTAAGGTAATTTCCCCTGAGTCGATAATTTTGGGTATGTGTGCTATTTCGTCAAATTCTTTTTGATTAGATATGAGTTTGTGGGCTTTTTTCTGTTCCGCAGCTTCTTTTTGAGCAGAACCCACCGTGTATACTTTTAATATTTTTACGGCCCCGACGCTGTTTCTGTCTTTCTCGTTATTTTCGAAAGGCATTTCCCTTATGGGCAATTTGTATATGAGGCCGTTGGTTCCAGCATTAGAGATTTTATTTTTTGAATCCGAAAGGAATTCTTGTAGGTAGCGAAGTAATAGTTCGTGTTTCATTTCACTATCCAGTTCCTGTGGCGCATCTTCAATTTTTTGTTCAGGAAATTTTTCCATTGACATGAGGTGATTTTATCATAGTTTTTGCTTGTCTGTTATGTCTGATGTATTGTGATTCGCCACTCTTTTTCTTTGCGTTTTAAGAGTACCTTTTCGTACAATGGGTACATGCATGAGGTTTCAATTTTTGGGAAATATGATGTGCGAGGGAAGTACCCGACGCAATTAAACGCTCGCGTTGTGGCAGATATTGCTCGGGCGTTTGTGGTTTTTTTGAAAAAGCCGAAAACACTGGTGGTGGGGCGGGATGCACGGTCTTCGGGCGCGGAGCTTGCCAGCTCGTTTGTTACTGCCACGCGCGAGCGGGGAGTGGATGTGGTTGATGTGGGTGTGGTGCCGGTTGAGGTTTTTTATTTTGCTATTCGATTTTTAAAGGCAGATGGAGGGGTGTTTGTATCGGCGTCTCACAATGCAGGGAATTGGAACGGCTTGAATTTTGCGGGGCCTGGTGCGTGCGGGATTTCGGGCGAGACGGGGTTGAAGCTTATTGAGCGGAACTTTTTGCAGCTACAAAAGAAACCGCTTTCACCGGTTGCGAAGCAGGGATCGTACCGGGTGGTGTCGGTACAGCAGCCGTATTTTCGGTTTTTGAAAAAACTTATTTCTTCTTTGAAGTTGAGTCATGCGCGCATGAAACTGCATATTGGAATTTCTGGGTCTGGCGGGGTGTCTGCTGCATGGTTTGAGGAGTTTTTGAGGTTTGCTGGTTTTTCTTTTGTGCGTACGACACGCGTTTCTTCTTCCTCCGCGCAGCCTAATCCACTGCTTGCGAGTGCTCGGCGTGATTTGGTGCAGACAGTGCAAAAAAACGACTGTGACTTTGGCGTGGCCTGGGATATGGACGGGGATCGGGCTTTTTTTGTGGATGAAACGGGAACGTTTGTGCATCCGACGGTTGTTGCGCAAATGGTGGCGGATGCGCTTTTGCGGGTGCATCCGAAAGCACCTATTGTTTCTGATTCGCGCTATGTGCTGGGGTTGCGTGATACGGTGCGCGCGGCTGGTGGTAAACTTTTTTTGAGTCACCCTGGGATGACGGTGGTGTCACGCTTCATGGAACAGAAGAAGGCAATTTTTGGCGCTGAAGCCAGCGGGCATTATTATTTTGCGGATATGTTTTACCGCGATAGTGGCTTTTTACCAGTTTTTTATATGTTGTTTTTGCTGGTTGGTTCAGGCGCATCTTTTAAAACCCTTGCCGCTCCTTTTGTTTCTAAATTTTTTGTATCTGACGAGGTGAATATTCGCTTACCGCGTGAGGCTGATGTGGCAAAGATTTTTTCGGGGTTGTTACATAAATATCGAGACGGTGTGGTGTCTCGATTTGAGGGTGTTGCTGTTTCGTACCCACAGTGGCGCTTTGCGCTTCGGGCATCGGCAACAGAGCCAGTGATCCGTTTAACTGCGGAAGGGGTGTCTCGCGCGCTTGTGCGCAAAGAAGTGGCTCGGTTGCGGCACGCGATTTCGCTTTTGGTGTAGGGCGGGTTTTTGGAGCACTTCTCTTTTGTATACTGTAAGCAGCGGGTATGTTTCTTTCACACGGAGGTTTGGTGCCATGAAGCTTTTTGATGATTTGACGGGTTGTGGTCCGCCTGAAGCAAACGAGAAGGCGTTTGCTGAACTTTCAACTTTTAAAATTCCTTTTCCACTCTACAGTGTGCGTGGATATTTCGCGGATGGGTGTGTTGCCGGGTGTTTTGGGATTTTGTATTTTCCTGCCAACAACAATCGAATATTTGTGTTTCGTAGGTATACAACATACTGGGGTGTGGTTGCATCAATGAAACACAAAGGATGCCAGGAATGGAGGTTTGATGGCTATGAGGCTCTTCGAGCGTTTTGCGATGAAGTTATTGGTTGTTACGGAAGTCTTGCGAGGGTCGATCGTTGCCCGGGGGTCGTGCAACTTCAGACGCTTCGGTTGGTGGCGTAAATTTTTTGGTTTTTTGTGGTAGCGGGCCATGCCCTTGCTACCACCTATTTTTTGACACTTTCGATTTTTTGTTTTATTTTGATGCCACTATGGAACCGACCCCTGACACCGTGGTATTTGATATTGAAACGCAGAATTTTTTTACGGATCCAGGTGTGGGGTGGAATAACTACGGGGCGTTGAAGATTTCGGTGGTGGGGGTGTATTCGTATACTCGGAATGAATATAAGGCGTTTGAAGAAGACGAGATGGGGGAATTGGCGACATGGTTTATGCCTGGCACCACTGTAGTTGGGTTTTCTTCAAATAGATATGATGTGCCGGTACTGCACCACTATTTTCAAAAATTAGACGCGTCGGGGTTGCTTGATTTGTGGAAGATGAAACGTGTTGATTTGCTCGAGCTTATTGAAATGGCAACGGGTAAGCGAATTTCTTTGAACTTACTTGCGCAGGCAAATGTGGGAGTTGGCAAAACGGGGCATGGAAGTGAGGCGATTGAGTTGTATAAACAGGGGAGAATCGAAGAATTAAAAGAGTACTGCTTGCAGGATGTGAAGCTTACCAAGGAGCTCTATGACATCTACCTTACTACCGGTACATTTATGATTCCTGATCGGGTGACGGGGGAATTAAAACCATTACATTTGAAACAGGTCGAGGCGACCCATACTATTTCTAATGAAGAAGATGGCAAGAAAAAAACTTTATTTTGATTACGCAGCTACTACGCCGGTTGACGCGCGGGTTGTTGCGGCGATGAAGCCGTACTTTTCTGAAAAGTTTGGTAACCCTGGCTCGCTTCATTTTGCGGGTCAAGCGGCGATTGCCGCTGTTGATGGTGCTCGGCAGGTGGTGGCTGCGCACGCAGGCATTGATTTTGATGGCGTTGTGTTTACCAGCGGGGCAACTGAAGCGAATAATTTAGCTATTACCGGAGTCGTCAATTTTTGGCGAGCTCAAAATCCGGGTAAGCTCCCGCGCATTATTGTGTCGGCTATTGAGCACGATAGTGTGTTGGTATGCGCGCGAGCACTTGGGGTAGCTGGAGTGGCCGATGTGGTAGTGGTTCCGGTTGACAGCCAAGGTGTTGTGGATGTTGTGGCACTGCGCGCGGCACTCACAGCCGAAACGGTTGTGGTGTCGGTGATGTATGGGAATAATGAGGTTGGGACGGTTCAACCATTACCCACTATTTCAAAAATAATAAATGAATTTCGGGCAAGCATTACCAGCGCTTCGTATCCGTTTTTGCATACCGATGCGGCGCAAGCCGGTACTTATTTGAGTTGCACTGTGGCAGAGTTGGGGGTTGATATGCTTACGCTTTCTTCTCAAAAAATATATGGCCCAAAGGGGGTTGGGGCATTATGTGTGGGTAAAAAAGTATTTTGTGTTCCCACTAAAGGCCAGGTGCATATGAAGCCAGCACTTCACCCAATTCTGTTTGGGGGTGGGCAGGAATTGGGTTTGCGATCGGGTACGGAAAATGTGCCGGGGATCGTGGGGTTTGCAAAAGCGTTTGAGATTGCCGTGAGTATGCAAAAGAAGGAAGTTGCCCGAGTAAATATGGTAAAAGAATATTTTTGGAAAAAATTGCATGCATTGGTTCCTGCTGCACGAGCGATAGGGTCGACTCTAAAAAAAGAAGATGTTTCGTTGCCGCATATTATTTCTTTGTATATTCCGGGCGAGCAGACGGCGCAAGACATACTGACTCGGCTTGATTTGGTGGGGATCGCGGCGTCATCGGGCTCTGCGTGTTCGGCGCGGGCGTTTATGGTGTCGCATGTGTATACGGCGCTTGGGCTTTTAAAGGAAGAAGCTTTGCGAACCGTGCGGTTCTCATTTGGGCGAGATACGACTAAAAAAGATATTGATGTGTTGGTGGGGGAACTTGCTGAGATTTTGAAATCTTAATTTTTCTTATTTTGAAAAAGAAGACCCCTGCGCTTGGTGCGCAGGGGTTTGATGGTCGTTAATTTTTTGATTGGTTACTGGGTATTGAGCAAGCTTTTAATGCGCTCAATGCATTCCAATAACCCTTTGTCGGGACTCAGCAATTCTTTGTAGGTGCCTCTGTTAATGTATGACCGGGGGAGTTCCATTGCAAAGTGTCCATCAACGATGGTTGGTACGGGTCTGTCGCCGGACACGATAGCTGCTTTGAGTATTTTTCCGTCGGGGAAAACGAGGTATGAGTCACCCGGGTCAAAGCCACGACCCAGTCGGTGCAGTTCTACCTCTTTTTTGCCATCCTTCTTTTTGAAGCAGCAGTGATAGAGGATGCCTGCCATGTTAGTTTCTGCCGGGTCTATTTTTATTATTTCCTCACCCTCCGTTTTCTCCTTTAAGAATTGGTTGAGAATTGCAAATGTTCTTACTCCAAATAAACCAAAATTTGTCTGGTCCCATGTGACCCCCTTTTCTCCTTGGAAGCGACTGTTGTAATAGTCGCGATTATAGGCAACCGCTTTTTGCTCGACTGTATTGTACAGTCCATAAACTGCAAGTCCAACTTCAATCATGCTCATTGTTTGGTCCATTGTGTCCTCCTGTAGCTGTATGTGAAATTACAAAAAACTGTTTATTTTTTATACTATAATAAATTATATTTGTCAAATTATGACTTACACCACCTTGGGTTATTGGGTCGTTTAAAAAGTTAATACTGGGGAGGCATACGGGATTTGCACCCGTGATGGCAGTGCCACAAACTGCAGTGTTACTACTACACCAATGCCTCCATATGTGGTCTCTTGTGTGTTTTGTATCGACTCACCAAGCCGTACGTGTTTCACACGTCTTGAAAAACACACAAGAGATTTCGGCTTTTATTGTGTCATTTTTTGTTAAAAAAGCAAGGAGTTCGTTGTATACCGCCTATTGTGTATCGCATATCCTGCGCAGTGTTGGTATACTTGTGGGTATCTTTCATATGCATCGATTCATGCGGGTGGCGCTCTTTCATAGTTTATTAGGGAAATACTTGTTGATATACATTTCTACTATATTTTTAGGTAATATCGGGGCATTTTCTTCGTTTTGGTTGGCGCTTCGTGGGTTTTTGGGGCACTGGGGGGTTTTGATTGCTATTTTCATTGTTTTGTTCGCTGAGCTTACGAGCGATTTGTTTTGGTATGGGGTGGGGAGATTGTTCTCGCGTACCCGGTTTGCGGGGTATTTACAAAAGCGGTTTGCGATACTACAAGCGGCGGAGGGGTATGTGGCAACCCGCGGGAGGCGGACTATTTTTGTGGCGAAGTTTTTGTATGGAGCCAGCTACCCAGTGATGTTTTCGGCGGGGTGGTGGAAATTGGATTTTCGATATTTTTTTGTTTCGTCACTTTTGGCTTCGGTGTTTTGGTTGCCGGTGATTTTCTTTTTGTCGTATACGCTTACGTCGTCTTTAAGTTCGGTGGCAGCAGTGCATACATTTCGGCAAATTGAGGGGTTGTTTGTGGTGGGGGTGATTTTGTTTGTTGGGCTGCAGTTTTTATTTTCACGACTTGCGAAGCGATTAATGAATGGGAAGTAGAACATGCGCATATTTGCGCGCATTTTTTTTGGGATAGTTGGTATACTTAAGTTATGTATGCTAGAGAATCGAAACGAACAACCGCCATTACCAATTCCGGCTCCTGAAGAAACAGACGCTACTGTTGCTTTACCGCCCAATGCAACAGAACATTCCCCTGATGCTCACGTTGGTTCTGTTGGGTATGTTGTTAAAAAAAGTAGAAGGGGAGGACGGGGTGCGGGTGGCAGAGCCATTGAACCTAAGAATGAGCCAGAGACTACTCCTGAACCTGAAACACCACAGCCCCCCGAAGAATCTCTTGTGCCTGATGAGGGTGATATGGATGGTTCTGAGTCGCCTGAAGATTCGGCTTCGGTGTATCCGATTGGTGGAGATGCTCAACCTGAGGTTGTGCCTACCCAACCCTCTTTTTATGAGCGGGAGGTGAAGGAGCGGCTTGCAGGTGATCGCAGTGCACTGCTTGAGGCTCGGGAGACAACTCGTAAAGCCGGGGTGAAGGCGGGGGATATTGCGAAGATTGAGCGACTGTATAAAGAAGAGCTTGCTCGCCAAGAGCAGGAATGGAAAAAAACACATCCAGAAGATCCTTTTGAGCCTGAAACTTTCGCTATTCGATATGGTGTTATTGATAAGTATTTAAAAGGAAGTTGGAATGAGAATTTTATCTCGTTGCAGCGTGGGCGGTTTTGGTTTGAGAAGGGTAGAAATAACGCAGCGGTGGCTTTGCAAGATTATTTTGTTGCACAGGATGGGTATGATGACGCGAAGAAGGCTTTGGCAAAAGAGTTATGGGAACAAAAGACTGAAACTGCGAGTGTTGAGAAAGCTGCCGACTTTGATTTTAATAAAGACGCTTTCTTAAAAACCGCGCGCGTCGAGTTGTTTGGTGCGCTTTTACTTGATGAGCGTGGGGAACTTGAGCGGCTTGCGCATGAGCAGTTGCCACCGCAGGAGAAAAATATGTTTTTTGCTGCCTTGGATACATGGCGGAGTATTCCATTGGTAGGGAGATTGCTTATTACTACTGCTATTGCAACCAGTGTAACATTTGCCGTGGTTCCTAGTGTCGGTGTGGTTGGTGCTGCGGGGTATGCGGGGTCACGACTGGTTCGAGGCTTTACCTCATCGCTTGCGGCAAATGTGGCAAGTAAATTTGCAGGTTCTTTTCTTGATAAACACGCAGAAGAAAACCATCAAAGCAGTTTGGAAGATTTTTCCAAATCAATTTCAAATACTACTGAGTTAAACGAATCCAGTGTAGTTGCGTTCGATAATTTTTTGAGTAAAAAACAGGATGATTTGAATAAAATTTTTAATGAACGGGCCTTTGATCAAAGATTTGTTACTGCTCTTAAGATTCTTGTGGGTGTGGTTGTTGCGAATGGTACAATACTTGCTACTCAGAGCGTGCAGCATGTGTTGGAGAATACTCTAAGACCAGCAGATAGTTACCTAGAGGCTCGTCTTGGAGCTTCTGGTGGTCGGTCATCGGCAGTTGATCATACGCCCGCACCGAAGGCGGGGAGCACCTCTAATTTGAATGCATCTGAACCAACTTCTACTGTCTCGGAAAATGCTCCTGGTCAACCTACTTCCACTACTACAACTGAAGCAGGTACCAAGACTTCCCCAGAAGCATCAAATTCAAGCCCAGCGGTTCCTGCGGCTGGCGCGAAACAAGCGTTTACGGGCCCAAAAGTGTTGGATAACTTAAAAGAAGTTGAAAAAAGCGCAAAACCTCTTTCGAATTATTTTGTGGAATCTGGACATATTATTGAAAGGCCAGATCTCGATAAATTGCATGAACTTGCAACAGTGGGCAAGGGTGGGAGCGCGTGGAAGGCGGTGTATGACCAGTTGGACTATATGGTGAAGAATAAATTAGTTGATCCGAGTGATTTGGGTATAAAACTTTCAAATCTTGATGTGGAAAATCCCGTGAAGCTGCGGCACGCGCTTGACGCGCGGGTGCTTGAGATTTTGAAAGAGGATGGCTATTTGCGTGATGGGGTTGATGTACGTATTGCACGACCCGGTGTGCCGCTTGATTTGAAGATTGGTGCTGATGGCAAGGGGGGCGTGCATGTATTTATAAAACAACCAGACGTGCCTGCAGGGCAGAAGCCAGTATTTTATAACTACGAAGAAAACCGCACGAGCGCACCAACTCCGGCGCACGAGATTCCAAAAACTCGGTTTGCGGTTGCCTCTCAAAACACAACCATTCCCTTGGATAACACCCCGCGTGCTTCTGCGAGTAGTTTAGTCCAAAGAGCGCCGCTTGATCCGGAATTTGGGAAGCACTCAGTTCCCATTTCAAAGGCAGATGTTGATGCGGTGCGTAATTCTTCCGAAGCCCTTTCTGGAGAGCTTAATAAAAACCGTATTTTTTCTTCGTTGCCGGATTCGGCACCCTCTCTTTCTCCTCGGGTGATGTTGGAGGTTATTCACGCACAGCCGAGTCAGGCGCAGGCAGTTGATATGTTTTTGTCGCGGTTGAAGTTTGATGATCGATTCGTGGAGTCAAAATGGCCATTGTTTGAGCATATGAGTGTTGGTGAGTTTTCCACACACATTAACTCCTTACAGCTTTTGCGTGAAGCTGAGCGAAGCGCTCTGTTTGGCGGTCGTGCTACGCCAGTTTCTTTCCGACTCGATTTGCGGACAGATTTTATAGGGCGTTCTGCATCTATTGAGATTCCTGCTGATACGCGCATGTATTTACTCGCTGATTTTATGGCAACGCAGAAAAATTTGATTGAAGCAAGCGTGAATGTGCGTGGCCAGAGTTTGGCGCAGTTTTTGCTCAATAGGGCGACTCGGTAGCAAGAGCATTTATATTTGGTATACTAGCTACATATGAGCGACGTTCCATTTTTGCCAGCGGTGAAAAATTTATTTGATGAGTTGGGTGTGAGCGCGTTGCCACAGGCTCAGCGTGAGGCGTTGCAGGCGAAGATTGCGACCATTGTAGTACAGAGCGTGTTGATCCGCTGCCTTGATGGCCTTTCGGACTTGCAGAAGCAGGAGTTTGATATTTTTATGCGTGAGAACCCAAATGACCCGGATGGGTTGTATGATTTTTTGAAGGCGAATGTGGCAGACTTTGATGAGATTGTGCGTGATGAAGTAAAAAAGTTTCGAGATGAGGCGGCAGGGTTTTTGAAAGCAACACAGAGCTAGGGTATAGCCAGTAGCCAATGGGGTATGGGGTGGGGCAAAAATACAAATGGTTTAGCCTCTGCTATTGGCTAAACCCTGTTGGCCATACCCTAGCGGCTTCCCACTACGTACCCTTGCATTTTGGCGTTTTTCTGGTATTATATAGGAACATGTTAACGAAAACAGTCAAATCGAAGATTGTAAGCGCTCACCAGACGCACAAGACCGATACGGGGTCAGCCCCCGTCCAGATTGGGGTTTTGAGCCGTCAAATCGATGAGTTAACGGCTCATTTGAAGCATAATCCAAAGGATAACCACTCACGCCGAGGGCTTTTGGGCATGGTGAACCATCGTCGCAAGCTGTTGGCTTACTTAAGCCGCAAGCAGCCTGAGGTGTATGCGAAGCTTATTAAGAAATTGGGTCTGAAGAAGTAGTGTTTTGTAAAAACTCCTGCCTTCTGCGGCAGGAGTTTTACCACTTTTTATACTTGCCGGTATTTTTGTATATAGTTAAGGGAGGCGCGTATTCTTTTTTGTAATAGCACCAATTTGTTTTTTTATGAGTGTTTTTGTGCATGTAATTTTATATTTATATTTTTTATTTTTTTATGAGACGATCTGTTTCTGAGGGCGCCGCTGCCTCGTATGCAAACCAGCGGGTTGGGATTTTTGTGGATGTACAGAATTTGTACCATTCTTCGAAGAATTTATATCGGGGTCGGGTAAACTACCCGGAGCTTTTG
>CAZXZC010000003.1:0-6816 GCA_964645125.1 uncultured Candidatus Saccharibacteria bacterium
AACCTACTTTTATGTTTGACCAATTAAAACAAGCAATGAAAATGAAGGGTATCCACGATCAGCTCAAAAAAGAACAGATTACCGTGGCGCGCGATGGCGTATCAGTCACTATAAACGGCGCCTTTGTCATAGAGAATATTACCCTTTCAGATTCCCCTGGGACATCGCAAGAGAAACTCGTGAAAGAGTGCTTGAATGACGCGATTCGAAAACTCCAAATGACGCTCGCGCAAAAGTTCTCGAGTCAACTCATGGGGTAAAACCCGCCACACAAATGAAACACGTTCTTACATACCAAATCATCGCAATGCCCTTGGTAGTAGCGGTGTGTGCTGTTGTAGGCCTTTGGCAAGGAGCTCCGTGGTATATTACCGCCATCGCACTCGGCAGCATAACCTTGGTACGGGAATCAGTTACACGCATATTCTTCCAAAAAGATTACTCACTCGATTATCTTGCGCTCGCCACTATTGCAGTTTCACTTGCAACACACCAATATGCCACAGGAGCAGTCATTGCGCTAATGGTCACCATATCCGATGCACTTGAACGCTATGGTACCCAAACCGCGCAAAAATCACTTGAGGGGCTGGTACAGCAAATCCCCAAAACCTGCACCGTCATACAAGAAGACGGTACGCCCGTAACCACCAACATTGAAAACATCACTCCCGGCCACATCATACTCATAAAAAACAGCGAACTCGTAGCACTCGACGGCATCTTGAAAAGTGACCAGGCGACAATAAACGAAGCAAACCTCACCGGTGAAATGCTGCCAGTCACCTATCAGCCCGGCTACCACATCAAAAGTGGCGTCATAAACGCCGGCACAAGCTTTACCATGGAAGTCACGGGCACCTTTGCCACTTCCACCTATCAGCACATCATCACGCTTGCCCAAGAAAGCAAAAAATACCCCGCTCGGTTTGTACACCTTAGCCGCTCTTACAACATTTCATTTACTATCATCACCTTCCTTGCCGCTGGAGCATCATGGCTACTCTTTCGTGATAGCTCACAGATACTGGCAATCTTTGCCATCGCAACTCCCTGCCCCCTCCTTATCGCCGCCCCCTTAAGCTATCTGGGGGGCATCAACCGGGCAGCTCATTCACGCATCGTCGTGAAACGGCCCACCATGCTAGAAACCATCGCCAATACCAACGTAGTACTGTTTGATAAAACTGGCACGCTCACCATGGGCGAACCAAAGCTAAAAAATATAATCGCCACCAACCCGCTCTTTCGCGAAACCCAACTCGTGTCCTACGCCGCAAGCCTTGAACTCCACTCGTTGCACCCTTTGGCGCGCGCAATTTTAAACGAACAAAAAACAAAAGGGTACCGGCTCGTGCCAGCCGAACACGTAAAAGAAACTGCCGGCCTTGGCGTAACCGGAATAATAGACGGCAAACAGTACACCATAAAAAAATCAACGCAACACAGCGCGGCCGGCATCATTCTCGACTTTTTCAAAGACACAACACTCATCGGCCAATTTATTTTTGAAGACACCCTGAAAGACGATGTAGATGAGGTATTTCACTTTTTCGCGCAGCGCCGCATCAGCTGCGCCATCCTCACGGGCGACACCGCTGAAAACGCCGATAGAATATTCGGAAAATTCGACATTCCCATATACAGCGAATGCTCCCCCGAACGCAAATTAAGCATCGTGCAACGCCTGCAAAAAGAAGGCAACACCGTGGCCGTGATTGGCGACGGCATCAACGATGCCCCAGCCCTTAAAAGCGCCGATGTTGGAGTAGTATTCTCCGGCGCGCACAACAGTGCCGCTACTGAAGCCGCCGATATAGCATTGTTTTCACACAATGTAGCAGAAATCCCCCTATTGTGGCGCATTGCGGGCAACTCAGTAAAAGTTGCCAAACAAAGCGTAGTTGGTGGTATTGGAATGTCATGCATCGGCATCGCCCTGTGTTTTGCAGGCATCATCTCCCCTGTGTATGCAGCCATCATTCAAGAGTTCATCGACGCAACCGTAATCGGAAATTCATTGCGGGCAACGTATTAAAAAATCTTGAAACAATTATCGTAAAACGAAAAACATTTAAAATATAAAATGACAACAGATAACGAAAAAGAATATATCAACTCACTAAACAAAGCAGGTCAAGCAATTTCAAAAGATCTTTACGATCAAAAAACAAAATTTGTTGAACAATATAGAACAGCCATGAAAGATATGGCATTAATTTCGGCCACATTAGCTGGTGCGTCATTATTTTTAATAGGAACAGAAATACCACGATTTTTATCTTTCGTACTAATAGGTATAACTCTTCTCATATGTGTTATTTTATACACCTATTTCTACATATTTAAAGTTATAGCAAAAAATTCATCTGGACTTAAAGAATTAAAAACAAACTACCTTAACAAGATCTATAATATTCTAGAGTTATATGAAGCCGCTAAATCAGAAAAATTAACATGGGTAGAATATCAGAAACAAAACAACGAAATTTTAGAAACTATGAGAAAATCGCATAAAGGACTAAAAAATTCTACAGAAAGCGATAAAAATTTTTCTACAGATAAGAGCGGATGGATTACCTATTCGCTCTTCTTCTTAGGTTTATCATTTATTTCAATAGGATTAATTGCGCCCCATATTTCAATTTCTATAAATATCAACCAAGCAAACTTGAGACAAACGAATATCGAAAAATGTACAAACATGATTCACTAACAAATAGATCATTGTACACTAAATTAAAATTGTATTTATAAACATAAAACCCCCCGCTAGTAGCGGGGGGTTTTATGTAAAACGATCTACGTTTTAGGATTTACGATTTGCGTTACTGATGATTCATGATATCCACCCGACGGACTTCCGTAGTTGTACGGTTACCAGAAAGGGCGCGATACATGAGAAACAACACAAGCAACAAGATGAGCAGGGCAAGCAAGATCCAGAACCAGCAGTAGCCAAATAATCGGCGCAAGAAGTCAAACAGTGATGCTAACAAAGAGTTACCTTCATCAACCGTCAAACTCAACAAGCTGTTTACCGTGCGGTAGTTACCGCGGTTGTCATTAAAGCCCAACGTGTGGTTAATGATAAGCACCGCACCCGAATCAACATCATCAGATACCTTCGCGCGGATGGTGATGGTTCCTTGACCCCCCGCAGGAATCGTTCCCAAGTTAAAGGTTAACGTATTGCCTTCTCGTACAAAGTACGGGTTGTCGGCAGAGATAAACTGCACCTCAGCTGGCAAAACAATGCGAAGCGTTGCATTCGTTATTGGGTAGCTACACGTATTGCGGTAGGTTACGGTCAAGATAAACTCTTGGCCCGCGTCAACCTGCGTTACATTGGAAGCTGGAGTTACAATCACGCACTCCTGGTTTACGCCAGTCACCGTTGGGGTAACCGGAACATACACTGGAGGCTGATACACCGGTGGGTACGTTACTACCGTGGTGCCAGTCGTGCGGAAACTTAAGATCTGGCCATACGCCGTACCATACTGGTTCTGCGCGGCTGCGCGGAAGTAGTACGTGGTGTTTGGCACCAAACCCGACAACGCATATACCAAGCCCTGTGCGTTCGTACCATTACCTACTGGCTGTTGGCCAGTGGTGAGGCCCAATGAAGTCGTCAAACCATACTCGAACCAACCGCTTGTT
The DNA here is from genome assembly GCA_964645125.1 of uncultured Candidatus Saccharibacteria bacterium. Taxonomy (GTDB): domain Bacteria; phylum Patescibacteriota; class Minisyncoccia; order UBA6257; family 2-01-FULL-56-20; genus JBDKGD01. The sequence goes on from CAZXZC010000003.1 coordinate 3,664, forward strand.
ACACCCGAGTTGCCATACACATCACCAGTCAAAAGAGCAGATGTGCGATACACATAATTTGCAGGGCGAGTTACAACCGTTGGAGCATTGCCATTGGTGTTGCCATACCCATTCGTGTTGAAGCTCACAATAGAACCATAGCTGGTGCCATTGTTGTTGCGAGCAACCACGCGGTAGTAATAGGTAGTGTTGCTAGCCAAGTTGTTCACGTTTTGTGAAACATTCGTGCTGCCCGAGCCTGAACCAACATAGTTGGAGTTGCTGGTGTATACCAATGAACTTGGGTTTACCCCATATTCAAACCACGTATACGTGTCTGAACCATTTGGTGATACCAATCCATTAAACGTTGCATAGGTATTGCCCACACCAGTTGGAGTATTGGTTTGTGCATACGGAGCATTACCACCAAAGAATCCACCGCCGTTCGTTTGGAAATTCAAGATCTGACCATACGAAGTACCGTACTGATTCTGCGCAACTGCGCGGAAGTAATACGTGGTGTTTGCAGCCAAACCATAGATAGAAGCCGAAATTGAGAATGAACCACTGTTTGAACCCGCGTTCTGGAATGAGGTCGTCTGACCCAAATTGGTGGTCGTGCCGTACTCAAACCAATAGTTGGTTGTAGCACCATTGGCATTCACTGAACCATTCAAGGTTGCTGACTGTTGGTTCACGCCAGTTGCAGTGTTCGTCTGCACTGAAGGCGCAGATCCATTATTGTTGCCACCACCGGTTGTAGTGAAACTCAACACTGAACCATACGAAGTACCGTACGCATTCTGCGCAACCGCGCGGAAGTAATAGGTAGTATTTGCATTCAAGTTGTTTACATTCGCAAATACACTCTGCGCAAAGGTACCATTCCCCAATGACTGTTGAGTACTGGTCTGACCCAAATTCGTAGTTGTGCCATATTCAAACCAATAGTTGGTATTTGAACTATTCGGGTTTACCGTACCAGAAAGCGTTGCGGAATTATTGCCAACACCAGAAGCCTGGGTGGTCTGTACACTTGGCGCACTCCCCTGGTTAGTTACACCAGTCGTAGTGAAGCTCAAGGTTGCACCATATGCGGTACCAAACTGGTTTTGAGCAACAACACGGAAATAATACGTAGTGTTTTGTGAAAGACCAGACAAGAAACTCATGGCTGAAATTTGTGAATTGCCACTGCCTGCAGACTGGTTGCCCGTGCGAGAAACCATACTGTAGTTAGTGCCATACTCGAACCAATAGGTCGTTGCAGCACCGTTGGCATTTACCCAACCATTCACTGTTGCGCTCGTATCTGAAACACCAGTTGCACTGTTTGTTTGTGCACTCGGCGCACTGCCGGTTACACCACCCGTCACAGAGAGGGTTGCATACGCAGTCAAACCAGCATAGGTTGCAATAATTTGCGCAGTTCCTGCATTTACACCAGTAAACTGACCATTTGAACCAGTGCGAGTAGCAATCGCGGTGTTGTTTGAACTCCAGTTAGCTGAAAATGAAACATCAGTTGCAGCCTGTGGGCCCTGCGCACCATCAGCATCATACTGAGCATAGAAAATCGCTGACTGATTCTGAGTAACTGTGGCGAAGTTTGGAGTAATCACCAAGCTTGGAGTGTAGTTTTGAACAGTACCAGTAGTACCGAAGCTCAAAATAGCACCTTGTGCAGTACCATAGGCATTCTGCGCTACCACGCGGAAGTAATAGGTAGTGTTTGGAGTCAAATTTGAAACTGCAGCTGAAACACTTTGCGTGTAGGTTGCAGTACCTGCTGAAAACACCTGTGAGTTTTGGCCAAGGCTAATAGTCGTGCCATATTCAAACCAATATGAAGTAGCCGAACCATTCGCGCTCACCGAACCATTCAAGGTGGCATAAGTAGTGCCAAGGTTTGTCGCAGCGCCAGTTTGCGCGTACGGAGCAAAACCAGTTGGGTTTGGGTTAGTGGTAGGAGGAGTGTAGGTAGGAGGGGTAAACGTTGGAGGTTCGTAGGTTGGAGGCGTATACGTAGGAGGAGTGTAGGTAGGAGGGGTAAACGTTGGAGGACCAAAAGTAGGAATACCAAAACCAACACCGCCAGTTGTTGGAGGTCCAAATGATGGAATACCAAACGCTACACCACTGCCAGTTGAACCAGTTCCAGTGCCGGTACCAAAGGTAGGAGTACCGAATGTAGCGGTTGTACCACCCGAGCCAAAGGTCGCGGTTCCAAAAGAACCGGTTGAACCAGTTCCAGTGCCGGTACCAAAGGTGGCAGTACCGAAACTACCAGAAGTACCAGTACTACCGTTTCCAAAGGTCGCGGTTCCAAAAGAACCACTTGAACCGGTGCCGGTACCAAACGACACATCACCAAACGAGCCGACAGAACCACCGCCGAAACTGGTGTTTCCAAATGAGCCGTTATTGGTAGAACCTGAAAAGCCCACCGTTCCAAAAGAACCGGTGTTTGAACCACCAAAATTGGTGTCGCCGTAGCTGCCATTTGAACCCGTACCAAAGGTCGGGGTACCAAATGAACCGCTGTAGCTGTTTCCAAAGCTCGTATCACCAAAGCCGCTGTAATCAAACGCAGCCAAGGCAAAGCCGGCTGGAAACACAGCATTTACAACCACCGCTGTGACCAAAAAACCAAGACTAATGTGTTTCATAGAAATAAAATTAAGACAAAAACCTACATGTATATAACGGAAACATTATATATCAAAGTAACAAAAATGTCAATAGCAGCCCTCCAAAAAGGCTGTAACATTGCAAATATACTTGATATATAAGGACTTTTTACCTATTGCCTCCAAGCAATAAGCACTCCCTATTAGAGTTCTGGTATCCTACCCTTAAAAACACCGAAATGTCAATGGGCCTGCTTCATAAAACCTTCATAATCAGGGCCTTTTACGCCAATAATGCCAAGGCCTGCGGGGTTGACATTTGACATTTTTTAGTATATTGTGTGTCCTACGGCAACAGGTGCCAAAATGTTCTTTTTCAATTTCAAAAATTTAATTTCTCACGTGCCACTGGCACAGAAAGGAACCACTGAGTCATGAAAAACTCATTGTTCACCCGAATCCTCGCGAGTGGCACGGTTGCCACTCTTGTGTTGTCGCTTCTTTTGGTTGTCCTTCCGCTCCCCCGCGCTCACGCACGGCT
>CAZXZC010000003.1:6916-43694 GCA_964645125.1 uncultured Candidatus Saccharibacteria bacterium
GCTGTAGTTGGCCAACTCTTACCAGGAATGGCCGATTACACAACGGAGCGGTTTTCAACGAACTTCGAATTTCAGTGCATCGCCCTGCGCAACAACGTTGTTGTTGCTGAAGGCCAAACACTCAATTTCACCACACCGCCGGCTCCTGGCCCGACAGTGCAAGCGCCCGGCGTAGTAACTTTGCCAGCGGAACTCGCGAATAATTTCGTGAGATTCAATGGCACGGTGAATCCAAACGGAGCCAGTACTTCGTACTGGTTCGAATATGGGCAAAACGGAGACTTCGGTCTCTCCACTGCCCAAACAACGCTTGCTGGAACCGCGGGGGCAACTACAGTTTCTGCAACCGTTCAGGCGCAACCCGGCACATGGAATTTCCGACTGGCCGCCCAAAACCAGGCCGGGACCACCAGAGGAACAATCCTCTGGATTACCGTTCCCGAAACCGGCGGTGGAGGTGGCCAAACCACTATTACGCTCATTAAAGCGTTTTGGTGGTCAGACACCGGGATGCTCAAGGTAGAAGCCTTGGCGCCCCAGGAAAGCCAGCTGCGGATTGTGGAACTTGGCGATTTCGGCTACATGCAATTCAAGAGCGGACGTTTCATTAAAAAAACGTCCATGGCCGAAAAACCTGATTCAGTAACAATCCGCGCAAAGGACGGTAGTCAAATCACCGTCCATGTTGCGGCGAAGTAATCAGCTCTTTCCTCTCCATAATCCCCACGCAACCAAGAAGTGTACGTGGGGATTTTTTTTACCTCAAAATTTTTGATTTTTTAATTAACGAAATATCTGTCATTCCCGATCGGCGTCGGGGATAACAGATGGTGTGTATTAATCCGCAATGCTCAATTCGCAATTTCTTAATTTTCTTACTATCTACCATAAACTATTTGCTTTATCTTTATACCCTATTAGCTCTTGGCTAAACCCTATATACTTATGGTATATGTCTCACCTCAAACACAGGCTTCTAAAATTCTTTCATATTATAAAAGCTCACCCCTATATAAGTAGCGCAGTTGGCCTTGTTGTTATCACCGCAGCAATCTGGGGAACTACCCACAAGACACCCTCACAAGAAGCCATAAAAGTCACGCGCAAAACCATTACCCAAGAAGTCACCGTAACGGGTAAAACCAAACCGGCTCAAGACGTAAGCCTCGCCTTCGACCGCGGCGGCCGCGTAGTACGCATCGCCACCCAAGTTGGCGAAAGCGTAGTGCCTGGCCAAGTACTTGCCCAAACAGATGCCTCCGATCTTTTTGCTCAGCTCAAAGAAGCGCGAGGTGCCCTAGCAAGCCAACAGGCGAAACTTGAAGACCTCCAAAAAGGCACCCGTCCCGAAGACATTGCAATCAAAGAAGCAGAACTCAACAAAGCCAACCAAACACTGCAAAACTACTACGCCAACGTCAACGACACCATTCAAGACGCATACAACAAAGCCGAAGACTCTGTGCGCAAACAAACGTATGACATGTTTACAGGTGCAGACGAAAGCAATCTTCAACTTTCCTTTAGTACAAATAACGGCCAAGCAAAAACCGATGCCGAAAATCAACGAGCCATCGCCTCTCAAACATTAACCATCTGGAAAAACGAACTCCCCGCAATCGCCGCAACAAGCGATCATCAAACACTTGAAGAAGCACTCGCCAAAGCAATTCTTCGCTTAAACATCTTTCGCACGTTTATCAATCGGTTAAGTGACGCCCTGCTGGCCCAAACCACCATATCATCTGCCACAACCGTTTCTACATACAAAGGATACATAACCACCGCACGCACAAACCTGAACACGGCACTTTCTTCTGTAAACGAACTCTCACAATCTATTGCCTCACAACGAATTACCGTTGCCCAAGCAACCAGTCAACTTGCTCTCACCAAAGCCGGCGCAACACCCGAAAGCATCAAAGCTCAAGCAGCCCTCGTAACCCAAGCGCAAGGCAATGTAGACTCCATTGAGGCGCAAATCGGCAAAACCATTATCCGCTCCCCCATTGCCGGAGTGGTTACTGTCCAAAACGCAAAGCTTGGTGAAATTGCCGCCTCAGGTAACAGTCTTATTTCAGTCATTTCGTCATCCAACCTTCAAATAGAATCAAATGTCCCCGAGGTAGATATTGGCAAAATAGTAGTAGGAAACGAAGTAAACATTACCCTTGATGCATTCGCCAACGAAAAATTTAAGGGTCACGTAGTAGCTATCGACCCCGCCGAAACCATCGTAGATGGCGTTGTAAACTACAAAATTACCGTCGCGTTTGACCAAAAAGAAGAACGCGTAAAAAGCGGGCTCACCGCAAACCTCAGTATCGTGACACGTACCAAAGAAAGCGCACTCACACTCCCCCAATACGCGATCATCGAAAATGACCAAGGAAATTTTGTACGCACTGTCGAAAAAAATGGCACGACCAAGGAGGCGCCGGTCACCATCGGCATCCGATCCATCGATGGCACTGTAGAAATAACATCAGGAGTTGAAGAAGGTCAGGAAGTAGCGAATATCGGAGCAAAAACAAAATAAGAACAGTACAATGATCGTCCTGAAAGACATCACCAAAAAATACGAAGAGCCTGGCACTGATGCCACCGTGGCTCTGGCAGGAGTGAGTTTCTCTATTAAATCAGGTGAATTTGTTTCGATCATGGGTCCATCTGGATCGGGCAAATCAACACTCTTGCATATCTTAAGTTTTCTCGACCGCCCCACATCAGGTAGCTATTCATTTTTTGGTAAAACCATGAGTGAACTCACTGACTCCGAACTTGCCAAAACGCGCAACGAAGAAATGGGATTTATCTTCCAATCATTTAACCTATTAGGATCATCAAGCGTATACGCAAACGTAGAAATGCCCCTCCTCTATGCCTCCGAGGTGCCGCTGCACGCCCGCAAAGCACGGGTAGAAAAAGCAGTTGAAGCAGTGGGCTTGTCGGAAAAACTGCACATACAAGCAGGAAAACTCTCCGGTGGACAAAAACAACGGGTTGCAATTGCCCGCGCACTCGTCAACAGCCCAACCGTGATATTTGCCGATGAACCCACCGGCAATCTGGACTCAAAATCAGGTGCAGCAGTAATGGAAATCTTAAAAAACCTGCATAAAGCCGGCCACACCGTAATACTGGTAACCCACGAAACATACACTGCCCATTTCGCCGACAGACTCATCACCGTTAAAGACGGCCGCATCGAATCAGATGGGCCGATTAAAAAATCAAAACGCGAAGACGGCAACGAAACATTCTTCAAATAACATGACCACCAACGACGCTCTCAAATCGGCCCTCACGAGCCTCCGCCAATCAAAAACACGCTCTATCCTTACCATGCTCGGAATCGTCATTGGTATTGCCTCCGTCATTCTATTAATGTCGCTTGGACAAACCGCGCAACAGCTCATTCTATCGCAAGTCCAAAACACTGGTTCGAATTTAATTTTTATTATCCCAGGAGCCACCAAGGGTGGCAGATTCAGCTCTCCCGCTTCAGTGCAGGGCGTGGTGATAAAAACACTAAACAAACAAGATCTTGATGCGCTCTCACAAGAGCCATCCATCGCTGGTGCCGCAGCACAAGTCACCGGTCAAGCAAAGGCAGTATTTGAAAACAACGATACCAACGTCACCTACCTGGGAGTATCGGCTGAGTTTTTTGCTATCCGAAACTTCACCACAGAGCGAGGTACGGTGTTTACAAAATCAGATGTCGAATCATTAAACCGGGTAGCGGTCGTCGGTCAATCTGTCGCCACCACACTCTTTGGCAGTCGTGACCCCGTCGGCAAAACCATACGACTACGCGATACCACTTTTCGCGTAGTAGGACTGTTAGATAAAAAAGGAGTCGGGCCCTTCGGCGTAGACCAAGACAGCGCAATTGTTATTCCCATAAGTGTCGCGCAAAAACAACTCCTCGGCATTGACCACTACAACCTGGTAACCGTACAAGGAAGCGACGACTACAACATCGAATTCACCAAACAACGCGTCACCTCAATTTTGCGTCAGAATCACCGCATCACCGACCCCGACCGCGATGACTTCACGGTACGCACCCAAGAAGACGCATTAGCACTTCTAGGAAGCATCACTTCGGTCATGACGCTCTTTTTAACCTCCATTGCCTCTATTTCATTGGTGGTGGGTGGCATTGGTATTATGAACATCATGCTCGTGTCAGTTATTGAGCGGACACGGGAAATTGGGCTGCGCAAAGCAGTGGGTGCAACAGACTCAGACATTCTCAAACAATTTTTATGGGAATCCGTCGTGCTTACCTTTGTCGGTGGCATTGCGGGCATTGTTATTGGTGCGGCAATCGTTATACTCCTGTACTTCATATTCATTCACTTCATAGACGGCTGGGTCTTCTCGCTTCCCGCCTCAGCAATCGGCTTGGGAGTTGCCGTTTCAACCATCACTGGCATCGCCTTTGGCATATACCCTGCCCGCCAAGCCGCCCGCAAAAATCCTATCGAAGCCCTGCGCTACGAATAAAAATTTCTAGAATAAAGAAGTAAGAAGTATGAATTAAGGTTTTAATGCATGTATGCAGAAACCTTTATTCTTTATTCATTATTCTTAATTCTTTCCACGAATGATATACTTGAATAATATAAAAGAGAAATTATGGACGAACGCACGCGAATTAAAATCATCAAAAAAATAATGCCGGCGGTCGTCTCGATTGTCATTACCAAACATTTAGAAGACTTAGAAAAAGAACTTCCGCCTGAAGCACTGGGCGTGCTCCCTGCCGCAAGCCTGAAAAATAAAAAACTCGACATCCCCGACGACATGATTGACGCCCGCGGCAACGTGCAAGTCGGTGGTGGATCAGGGTTTATCGTCGCATCAAACGGCATCATCGTTACGAATAAACACGTTATCACCGAAGGCACCTCCCAATACACCGCAATAACCAACGATGGTAAAAAATATGATGCCCACGTGCTCTGCCGCGATCCCATTAACGACATCGCGATCATTAAAATTGAGGCAAAAGGCTTAGCGCACGTAACACTTGCCAAAAGCAAAACTGTAGAACTTGGCGTAAGCGTACTGGCCATCGGCAACGCTCTTGGAATATTTAAAAACACCGTTTCAAACGGCATCATCTCTGGCCTCTCACGCTCCGTGGTTGCCCAGGCTGATCCCAGTCAACCTCCTCAAGAAATGCGTGGACTCTTGCAAACCGATGCAGCCATAAACCCTGGCAACTCCGGAGGGCCGCTCGTAAATAGCCGCGGTGAGGTCATTGGCATTAACGCCGCGATCATCTCAGGCGCCCAAAACATTGGCCTTGCCATCCCCATCCAAGCTGCGGCACGAGACTTAGAAGACCTGAAAAAATACGGCCACATCCACAGACCATTTTTAGGATTACGTTACTTAATACTAAACGAAAAATTGGCCCAAAAATTACACCTCCCCGTTTCATACGGTGCATTTGTAACCAAAGAAACAGAAACTGACCATGCAGTGTTGGCTGACAGCCCCGCCGATCGCGCTGGCGTTCATGAAAAAGACATTGTGGTATCCGTGAATGGTAAAAAAATTACACCCGACTACACCATCCAAGACGCACTTGACCCATTGCACGTAGGCGACATCTTTGAAATGCAGGTGCTGCGCAACAACAAAACCTTCCACGCCCCAGCAATCCTCACGGAAAGAAAATAGGGTTTAGGGTATGGCCGATAGTCAGCACCATCTATTGCTGTCATCCTTGCGTGTAACGAACCTGCCTGCCGCCAGGCAGGGAGCCATGTATTCGCTTTATATTTTACTATTGGCCATTGGCTATATACCCCAACCCTTAATACACATACACATCCACCAATTTTCCTGCCTTATCTAAAAGCAATAACCGGTCATGCAAATTATCCAAAAACTCCGCCCCCGTCCACACCCGCCACTGGTTACTATAAAAGCCTGCCGTATTTTTATATTTATCAACGCAACCCAAATAGTTTCTGTTATTTATGTAGTAGCGACAGAGCGAATCATTCGATGGTACCGCTGCAGGATTTGGCTCCTGGCAACTGCGCAATGAAAGTAGGTAGTCTTGGCAAGCCCCCGTAAACGTCACAATATCCGACCGATCAACCGCAGGGCACTCCTGTGGTAATGCGGGTATAAAATTAAACCTATTCTGCAAATATCCCGTGCAGCGATTTAAGCGAAAACTCGCCCCAGCTGCTGAACGAGTAGCATAAATATCAAGCACGTGGCCCGCCCCAAGCCTTATATCACCCTCTAATGTTGGGTGCAGCAAATCAAGGCTCGCGATCGCCTGGGGAATAACTTGGGCCGCGCGATTCGCCTGCAAACTCCACCCAGTTACCACAATCGTCTGTCCAGTCTTTGGGTTTGCTACAAGCGATACATGCTCCACTTGAGCTGCGCCACCCGGTTCAACCTGCACAAATCGTACGCGCCCGTAATAAGGCGAAAGCTGATCTTTCGTAAAACCCTGTGGAGGCGTGGCAATATTTGCACCGCTCACAGTTGTGCTGGTAGTTCCAAAGGTACTGGTAGCACCCGCCGGCCCAAAATACGTCACATCCGGCGGACTCACCACGCTCGGGGCAATACTAAAATGCCCTGATCCCCCTAACAAACCGGTGGTATACAAAAAAATACCGAAATTAATAAAAATAATCGCGAGCAAGATGAACCCAACAACATTCATAGTAGTACTATAAGTATACTACAATTCATTTTCCCAACCCCACCCTCCTAAACTATGGATACTCACAGAGATTTTTATAAAGAGCACTCCGGGCCGCTAGGCCAAGTCTTACGCTTTATAAAAATCTCTGTGAGATCTACACCACTATATTCACGATCTTCCCCTGCACGTAAATAACTTTTTTTACTTGAGCACCAGCAACATGCTGCTGCACCTTAACGCTCGCCAAAGCCAACTGTTCAACTTCCTTCTCAGACGCGGTAGCAGAAATAGTAATTTGATCACGCATCTTGCCATTCACCTGTACAGGAATAGTAATCGTATCGGCAGTTAATAATTTTGGTGAATACTTCGGCCACGACTCAACATGAACTGAATGAAAGACTTTCGTCTTTGTCTTTTTATCATGATGCACACTCACGTCCTGCCACAACTCTTCCACCATGTGCGGAGCGAATGGAGCCAGAACTTTCAAAAATGTTTTCCATACTTCCACGCTCACCTGCTCTTGACTCAAACACGCATTCACAAAAATCATGGCGGCCGACACCGCGGTGTTAAACCGCATTGCCTCAATATCGTCTCCAATCTGCTTTATTGTTTTATGAAGCAACATCTCCAATTCTTTTGACTTCTGAGCGCCCACCATCACTTTTTCATGGTGTACTCGCCACACCCTACCCAAAAACCGACCAACCCCTTCAATACTCGAAAAATCCCACGCAACCGCCTGGTCAAATGGCCCCATAAACATCTCGTACATCCGAAGTACGTCAGCCCCATGACTGGCAACAATCGCATCAGGATTAACTACGTTCCCCTTGGATTTTGACATCTTCACTCCCCCTTCCGCCAAAATAAGACCATGAGCAGTACGCTTTTTATACGGTTCACGAGTAGTCACCAAACCACAATCATATAAAAATTGATTCCAAAATCGTGAGTACAACAAATGAAGTGTCACATGCTCCATACCACCGTTATACCAATCAACCGGCATGTACTTTTTAAGAAGTTTTTTAGAAGCAAATTCTTTTTTGTTTTTTGGATCAATATACCGCAAAAAATACCACGACGAACCCGCCCAGTTTGGCATCACATCCGTTTCGCGCCGCGCTCTACCCTTACACCGCGGGCATTTCACATTTACCCATGAAGAAATAGAAGCGAGCGGTGACTCACCATCATCGCGAGGCGCAAAGTTTTTCACATTCGGCAATGTAACTGGTAAATCTTTCTCAGGTACTGGCACATACCCACATGCTTCGCAATGAATAACTGGAATCGGTTCACCCCAGTACCGTTGACGCGAAAACACCCAATCACGCAGGTGATACTGGGTAGTTCGCTTTGCAATTCCTTTTTGTTCCAGATACGAAATCACATCTTCCCGCACCTCCCCCCACGCGCGACCCGCAAACTGTTTTGGCTGCTCAAGCACACCCTGTGGGTCTCGTGAATACATCACCTCCAAACTTCGCACCTGTGCGGCGTGCGCTGGGTCTTTTGGAAACATCACGGGTCGAAGGGGAATGTTATATTTTTTGGCGAATTTAAAATCGCGTTCATCGTGCGCGCTGCAATGCACAATACCCGTACCGTAATCTGCCAGTACAAACGACGCTACCCAAATCGGCAAATCACCGGTGCCAAATGGATCGTCTACATACCGCCCCGTAAAGATTCCCTCAAATTCTGCATTAATATCATAATCTCGCTGCTCTCGTTTCTTTTTTATATGCTTAGCAAACTCAAGCACTTCCTGTTCATGATCAGTTCCTTTTACCAGTGCAGCCACGAGCGGATGTTCTGGAGCAATTACCGTAAACGTCTGAGCCATAAACGTTTGCGGTATCGAGTCAAACACCTCAAACGCAATATTCAAATCTTTTACCTTAGATTTAATAAGAACCCCTTGGGACTTCCCAATCCAATGCTCTTGCTGCTTACGAATCTCCGGTAAAAAATCCAAGCCTTCCAACCCTTTTAATAATTTTTCCGCATACGCCGTAATTTTTATCATCCATTGCTCCTTTTCGCGCTGCTCAACAGGCGTCCCACATCGCTCGCACGCGCCCCCCACCACCTCCTCATTCGCAAGTCCAATCTTATCCTTCGGGCACCAATTGATCGTTGTTTTCGCTTTGTATGCCAATCCTTTTTTCAAAAACTGCAAAAACATCCACTGCGTCCATTTGTAATACGCAGGATCAGTCGTATTTATCTCCCTTTTCCAATCAAATGAAAGTCCGAGCGCCTTCATTTGACGACGGAAATTATCCGTATTTTTCTTCGTAACTTTTGCCGGGTGAATGCCTGTTTTTATCGCATAGTTTTCAGTTGGCAATCCAAACGCATCCCAACCAATAGGAAACAGTACATTATATCCCTGCATGCGCCGCTTCCGACTAATGATGTCCATCGCCGTAAACGGACGAATATGCCCTACATGTAAACCATCACCCGATGGAAACGGAAACTCAACAAGCGTGTAGTATTTTTTCGCTTTTGAAGTATCTTTGGCGTGGTAAATACCCGCTTTATCCCACGCAGTTTGCCACTTTTTCTCTATTTTTTTCGGATTATACGCCGTACTCATTCCCCTTATGCTATCCCATTCTTTCCCAAAAAACTAGGTTTGTAAGGCGTCAATCTTAAAAATCCTCTGCACGTTCTTATAAATCTGATCTCTCATATCCTCCACCGAAACACCTTTAAGCTCTGCTAATTTTTTGACCGTTTCAACCACGAATGCCGGCTCATTGCGCTTTCCTCGGTGCGGCGTAGGTGCCACATACGGAGCGTCGGTTTCTGAAAGAATGTTCTCGCTCGGAACATACTTCACTACTTCAGCATACGCGTCAGTAAACGTTACCACTCCGCCAAAGGTAAATGAAAATCCAATATCAAGAAGTTTTTTAGCGTCATCTTGAGTTCCCGTAAAAAAATGAATAACACCGGGCAGCAAATTCGCCTTCACTGAATCTAATATATTAATAAGATCACCAAACGCGTCTCGACAATGAATCATCAGGGGCTTCCCTACTACTCGCGACACATCAATCTGTGCAAACAATGCTTCCTTTTGTTTCAATTTTGACTCTTCGCCCAATCGAAAATAATCCAACCCGCACTCGCCTACCGCAACTACTTTTTTGTCTTGCGCCAGTTTAATATAAAGCTCTGCATCAAACACCTCGCCGTCTGCTGCTTTCATTCCCGCAGCCTGAAGAGCTGACAACTCTTTTTCATCATGATACGAAGCGCTTGTATGACTGGGATGCAATCCCACCGCCGCCCATACATTTGGATATTTTTGCGCAAACGCGACGGCCGCACGCGAAGTATCTGCCTGCGTGCCAACCGTAATCATAGCCACATTAGCTTGTCTTGCACGCTCCATAACGGCCTCACGATCACCGTCATAGATAGGAAAATGCACATGGGTATGTGCGTCAAAATACGGTGCATTCATAGAACGTTAAGAAATACGAGGGAACAACACCGGGCCTTTTGTAATAGTAAAAGTGCCAGTTGAATCATTGCGTACAATGCAGGCTGAAATTGCACTTGCAGCATCAGGTACAAAAGGAAGTAAAAGCTCCGCAATCGCTTCAAGAATTAAAACTAACTGCACAATCACATCTGGCTTTCCCTCGCCTTCCCACGGCTTGGTTTCGGTAACCATACGATCGCCAAAACTTATCAATTCCCATACTGCAGCAAGCGCCTCGTGAAACCGATACTGCGAAACACTTGTAAGCACCGCTTCTTTCGTGTGGTGAACCGTGCGAGCAACCTCATCAGTTGGTTGCGCAAATGGTAACGTGCTCTGTTTTGCCGCCAACGCCAAAACCCGCGCCGCAAAATTCCCTAATCCATTCGCCAAGTCCCCGTTATACCGGCCAACAAACTTGTCACGTGAAAAATCACCATCATCCCCCAACACTATTTCGCGAAGTAAAAAGTACCTCAACGCATCATTGCCATACGTGGCAGCTAGTTCCAATGGATCGATGGTATTGCCAAGCGATTTAGAAATTTTTTGACCATCAATGGTAAAAAATCCAGTCGTTACAATTTGCCTTGGAACAGGTAACCCGGCAGACAAAAGCATCGCCGGCCAAATCACTGCGTGAAACCGCACAATATCTTTACCCATCACATTCACATCAGTTGGATGCTTCATCCACGCATCAAGCCCCACCGCCGAAATATAATTAATCAGCGCGTCAAACCAGACGTAGATAGCATGATTACTATCCCCTGGAACTGGAATGCCCCATGTTTTTCCTTCGCGTGAAATGCTAATGTCCTCCAAGCCCGCCTCTACAAATGAAACAACTTCAGGAAATCGGTGCGTCGGAAGCACGAACTGCGGATTGTTTTTATACAACTCAAGCAACTGCGATTGGTATTTTGAAAGTCGGAAAAAATAATTTTCCTCGCGAATCATCTCGGGCGGCTTTTTGTGTAATGGGCATAACCCATCAACCAAGTCCCCGGGTCGCTTAAACTCCTCGCATCCTGTACAGTACAACCCCTCATAACTTCCTTTATAAATATCACCTGCTGCCTCTACTCGCTTCCACACCTCATACACCGTTTCAATATGACGCTTTTGAGTAGTGCGAATAAAATCAGTATTAGAAATGTGCAACGTTTTCCACGCATCCTGCCACTGGGCCGCTAAACGATCGGTATACGCCACAACTTCTTCATGGGCTTTAGCAGCAGCATCAACCGTCTTTTGAGAGTTTTCATCAGTCCCCGTTACAAACACCACTCGCCCCCCACGAACACGATGAATACGCGCAATCACATCAGCAATGATGGTTGCATACGCATGACCAATATGCGGCTTATCATTCACATAATAAATCGGCGTATTGATATAAAATAATTCGCGTGAGTCCATACGTACACCCTACTGTACTCCACCGTAAGTTTCAAGAAAACAAGATAGTTGATGATCAAATCTAGACCATCTCCTCCTCAACATCCGGGATTGGGATTTGTCGCCGCCGGGAACGAAACTCAAATACTTCCTGAATAACCGCAGCTGCAGGAACCGCTACAAATGCCCCAAGCATCCCTGAAATCTCCAGCCCAATAAGAAGCGAAACAATGACAATAACCGGATGCAAACCGACGCTACGTCGCGTTAACAAAGGAACTAATACGTGCGACTCAAGCTGATGAATACCCAAAAACACCAAAAGAGTATAAAAAGCAAGAATAGGACTCGTCACCCAAGCCGCGAGTATTGCGATACCCCCAGCCACGATAGGCCCCACAAATGGCACAAGTTCAAACGCGCCCGCTAAAAATGCCACAATAAACGCATGCCGAACCCCCAAAAGTGCAAGTGCAATATATGACAACACACCAATAATAAGACTAAGCATTAATTGCGTGCGAAACCAATACCCAATCTTACGTCGACTTCGCCGGTAAATCTCGATCGCATCATCTTCATAATCATCGGGAAGTACCGCCCGAATAAAACGCTCAATACCATCACGATTTAAACTCAAATAGAAAGAAGAAAAAAGTACCGCTGCCGCCAAACCAACACCGCCCAAAAAATCAGAGAATGTGGAGATAGGAGAAAAATCCCCCGAAAAAAGCTGTCCAGAAAGTCGATTCACAAACAACGAAATAGAACGCTCTGGCTGAAAGTTTACCAAGGGGCCAAGCCAATATGCCGCAGCACTCCGGTTGAATTTAGAAAGAATGGTATTTACATCAGCAATAAGAAGTGGAAGTACGCTATACACCACAAGCACAACGCCGAGCATGGTAAGCAAAAAGATAATCACCACACCAAAGGAACGCGGTATTCCCCGCCGTTCCAAAAAATCAACCAAAAAATCAAGCCCCGCGGAAATAACAATCGCCAAAAACAATGCCAGCAAAATTTGCTGCCCCAAAAATAAAATAGTGGCGATAATCAAAAATCCAAAAATCCGCCACAGACTAAGCCAAGAAATTTCTATAGAATGTCGCTGCATAAATTACAATGAAAGAGTTCGTAAAAAATGATCTGAATTCTGATACGGGCCGATAACAGCCAAATTTAAATGCGTATTCACAAACACATCCCGTGCCACCGCACGAATCTGGAGAGGGGTCACCTTTTCAATTTCCGCGATAGCCTCATCTGGAGTACGTATTTTTTTATGGGCAATCTCCTGAAACCCATAAAAACTTGCCAACTCATCGGAAGTCTCAAGTGAAATAAGGAAGGTGCCAATCAAGTGATCCTTTGTTTTGCGAAGTTCCGCATGCGACACAAGATCACGTGTCAATTTTACAAACTCATCAAGCACTGCCCTTGTCACTATATCTATCTTAGCATGATCAACTCCCGCAGAAACAGCTAAAAAACCATGGTCGGTGGAAAGATCGGCTCCACACCGTACGTAATACGCAGCACCCAACTCTTCACGCACCCGGTGAAACAAGCGTGAACTCATACCGCTACCCAACACAGCAGACACTAACTCAAGCGCGTGACGGCGCTTATCGTACATGTCAAAAGCGCGCACCCCAAGCACCAAATGACTCTGCTGAGATTCTTTTGACTTCAAAAATACTGCCTGATTTTTTTGAGACTCAATGGTTTTAGGCTTTGCGACTTTTGGGGCCTTTTTCATGCTGCCACAAGAACGAATAATATCGGCAAGCACCTGTTTTTTTGAAAAATCACCTGCCACAACTACCGTTGTTTTTCCAGGCACATAATGCAAGCTCCGATAATCAGCAACCTGCTGACGAGTTATCTTTTTAATAACCTCGGCCGTACCACCAATGTCCCACCCCGCCGGCTGATCACCATACAAAAGTTCGGTAAAATAATCACCTACCTTTCGCATCGGAGTATCTTCATACATATTCAATTCTTCAATAATCACACCTCGCTCCTTATTCATTTCAGCCTCATTAAAAATGGGGTTCAAATAGAGGTCACAAACCAATTCAATCGCTTCCTTTGTTTTTGGAGACTGCACCTTCGCCCAATAGCCAGTGTACTGTTGTGAGGTAAACGCATTGTACTGCGCGCCGAGCCCATCAAGCTCCGCGGAAATCATCCCAGCAGCCGGTCGCTTTGTGGTTCCCTTAAATACCAGATGCTCCAAAAAATGAGAGATACCATTTATATCCTTTGTCTCATACTCGCTTCCCGCCTCCACCAAAACCAATACGGTGGTCGTAGGGCTTTTAGGTTTTGGTACCAATAAAACTCGCAAACCATTCGGCAATACAACACGATCGATCATATGTATTCCAGTATACAGCCATGGGTATGACCCCACAACAGCAATTATTGCCTCCTGTTTTCTTTGTATTCTATTGGCTTGCCCCGTCTATACTCTATTGGCTATTGGCCATACCCTATACCCTAATTCTTCGTTATCGCATCAATATCATCCTGGAAACTCGCCGCCTGCTCAACCACCTTCGCGCCATACACATTCAAACATACATACCTATTCCATCGCCCACCACAGTAATAGCGGGCGGCAGCCTGCTTTTCATTGGTAGTAGCACCAGCATCCTTTAGGTAAAGTCCTGCGGCCACAAACGCATCGGCATTATTCCATGGCGAAGGAGGTGTGTGCCCAGTGATGGACGATATTTTTGAAGCATACCCCTTCCACGTACTTGGCAAAAACTGTGCTGGCCCCATAGCACCACCATACGCACCATCAGCATTCGCACACGACACAGATACCGTTTCCGGCTTAATATTCAAATCGCTTAATAATTGCAAAAAAGTTGGTTGCTCCGAAGGATTCATAGACTGCTGATACGTACACTTACCCACATTACGCCCCAATGCAGACTCACGGTGAAGTACCGCCAAAATAAACGCCGCACGAACCCCCGTAGCATTCGATGCCATTTGCGCATACTGATAGGCCTGTTCAAAGGTAAGTTCTCCACCGCCATATAATTCAAACAGTCGAGTACGAATCGCCGCGGCGGCTGCTCTCGTTTTTTTCAAAATATCCTGATACTTTGCCTCCTGACCCTTTGTTTCTTGGAGCAGACCAGCTTTTTCTTTTTTTAATTGATCAGTCTGAGCCTTTTGCTGAGCTTGCAATCGACGAATAGTCTCCGTATCTGCTTTGGCAATCGCAAGCTGTTCTTTGTGATCCTGTAGCTGATCACGCAGTGTCGTAATTTCGCTTATTGTAGTACGCAAACTACCCTGCAATAACCCAATAGTATGTAAATTGCCAAAAAAGTCAGAAAGATTTGGATACTTCAAAAAAATCTCTATACCACTGTCTTGATCGGTCACATACAAATTACGAACTAATCGCCCCAATGCGTCACGATTGCTAGCAATCTGCCCCTCAGTGACCGTAATCTGCCCCTGAGTTTCACTGATTTTACTATTGAGCTCAGAAAGTTTAATAGTTACCGCTTTAATCTGTAAATTAATTTTAGCGATCGTATCATTTAAACGGGTAATTTCCCCAGTAAGCGTTTTGCCCTGTTTTTTGTAACTATCAATCTGACCCTGGTACTGGTTAATTTGATTTTCTAAATCTTGCAACTGCGCCTCAAGACTTGCACGCTCCTCTTCGCTTGGTGATTTAGCAAACGCATGAAGCGTTTCGCTTGTGGTTGGTGCGATTGCAGAACTCAAGAAAAACAACCATGCAGCACATGCCACCGCTATACACTTTGCAATCGGAGAAAGCGTGAATGAAAAAGTTCTTTTTCGATACGACAAATTTACCCGGGGACTAGCAGAGCGAAACACTGTTCGCCGGCCCGAGGTAATATCTTGAACAACCTTAGGAAAGGAAACTCGAGACATAAAAGATTAGGGTATAAGAACCCACGATTAAAAGTATACCACAAAAACGAACATTCCCCAGCAAAATGGGGAATGTTTTATAAACACACACACACACAAGAAATACTACTCCTCTTCCTTCTCAGTCTTTTTCGCTTCACGCTCTGCCTTCTTAATATCACCCTCGGTCGCAATCGTGGAAAGATCAACTGCTGGCGCTGGCTCTTCAACCTCTTCCTTCTGTGCCGCAACCGACACAATGGTCGTTTCGCCATCAGCAAATACTTTTACATCAGAGGAAATTTGCAAGTCGCTTATACGCACACCCATACCAATTTCAGTAAGCGACGACAAATCAACCATAAAGACACGAGGAAGCTTGTCCGCCGCAGCTTCTACTTCAATCTCAGAGACCGCCTTGGTAACTACCGCACCCAACTTGACTGCTGGAGCCTCTCCAGTGAACTCAACAGGAATTGCAGTACGAATCTTCTGGCCAGCCTGCACTCGGTACAAATCAACATGGGTCGGCTCACCAGTTATCGCATCATAGGAAACATCGTGGATAAGTACTGGGTGGGACGCACCATCAACAGAAACAGTCACAATACTCGTTTCCCCAGCCTGCTTAAAAACACCCCGAAAATCCTTTTGGGTCAACGCTAAATGTACATTTGCAACACCCTTTCCATATAATTCGCCAGGAATAAGCCCCTGAGCACGCAGAGTCTTGGCTGGCTTTGATAAATCACGAACTGTCGCAGTAAGCTGCATAGTGAGGTCTATAGTAATAGAGAAAAGGATTTTTGGCAATAAGTTGACTGAACAGCAAAAAAATTGCTATCTTTCGAGCCAGTAACACCCCACATCAACAAAAAGGAAGGGCATTCTCATGAACCAGCCAAAAGTCTACCCAGCACCAATATTCTGGGCATTATTCTTATCGGGACTGCCGGATATGTTCACTACAATCGAAGTGGTAAACCTCCGACCAGCAAAAACCAAAATGTATGACAATGTCATGCATCACAACAATCGAGGGTATTTTAAAGGAAAAAAACGTTCAGTAAAAAGTGGGTTGAAACACAAAAGAAAAAGATAAAAGCAAAACAACAAACAATCGCCGAGCATAAAAGCTCGGCGATCCTATTTTACAGCCCACTAAATAATTTCAATCGATTTTCAACAATAGCCTCAATCCCAGCCACCGCTGGTGCCAGTAATTTATACGGCGCAACCTCATGTGAACCACTAGCCAAACCTTCTTCAACGCCACGTCGCCACGCCAAACGTATCTCCGTATTCACATGCACAATCGTAATGCCTGCTGCAACTGCTGCCACAAAATCCTCATCTGCAGTCCCCGAGCCTCCATGGAGCGTCAAAAACACACCCGTTGCACTGGCAATTTCACCAATCCGCTCAATATCAAGTCGCTTCTTCACCTCACCTTTGACCATCGACGCTAAAAGTCCATGCATATTCCCCACCGCCGGCGCCAACACATCCACACCCGTTTCTTTTATAAACTGCACGGACTCCTCTACTGTCGAAAATGCATGAGGCGACAAAGCCGCGCCTTCTGGAGTTTCTTCTAAAATTTCCGATGACGAACCAATGTACCCAATCTCGCCCTCAATAATAATATCGGGATTTATCGATTTAATCTCTTTCACTGCTTCGCGAGTCAGTGCAATATTTTTTTCCAACGACTCTTTCGAGGCATCGAAAATAATCTCATGGTATCCCGCCTTAGCCGCCTCAATGGCTTTTTCCAATGAGTGAGTATGATCAGCGTTTAAAAATATTGGCATTCCCGTTTCCGCATACACTTCCCGCACCAAGGCTGCCGCCATCCGTACACCCACAAACTCCCGCTCACCTTCTGACACCCCAATCATAACCGGCACCTGTAAAGCCCGGGCAGCCTTCACAATCGCCTGCAACCCCGCAATATCCGATATATTAAAATGCCCTACCGCCCGCTTAGTATTTCGCGCCTCCTCCAACACCTGCCGCAATGAAATATCCATATAAAATAAGTATGGGGTATAGGGTACCCAAGTATCAAGAAGAATATAATCGTAGATCGTGTATCGTGAAGCGCAAATCGTTTATAAAAAAAACCATATTTCAAAATATCACAATAAGGCCAAATAAAAAGGCTATCCACGATATGCTGTGAATAGCCGTAATTTTTGTGACCACCTGCGACAAGACAGGATTTATGGGATGAAAGTCCCCAAGAATCAAACCGCGAGGCTCGGCAACTTCCGAGACGCGCCCACCCCAAGGTCGTCGCTGCGCGTCGCATCCCAATCGCTATCGACACTCACACCATAGGCATCGCAATCGCCGACGTAGACATGAGAGCCATCCGAATCAAGACTCACGGTGCGAGCATAACGATCGGGATTTGCATAACATCCCGTCTTTTTGTAGATCAAGAAATCTTTGGCCGTTTCCACCACGGCCGATGGCACTTCATATTCATCGAAAAGCATCGCCTTTTGCTGATCAAAGGTTTTGTTCTCCGAATTTGGAACGACATCCTTCAAAAGCAAATACCAACGAAGTTGAAGTGCTTCTTGAGTGGCAAACTTCTCATTTGAATACCACGCATCGGGAGCGTAGGCGTAGAAACGAGGTTCACAAGAATCAGGGTTAAACTTCTGCAATTGCAGAATACTCATACCATCTAAACCTACAAACGCAAAATGCGTTTGACGGATGGTCTTGCCAGAATGAAACGGACAAGGCGAGTTCAAGAGCTCATCGCTCCAGGGAAAATCACCGAGTGCGACAAGCTGCTGATCAGTCAAAGAAACGCCATAAAACTCTTCCCAGTCAGCCACAGCAAAGCAATCAAGCTTCGGCGTGGGAGTAAGAAGTTTTACAATCAGCCTCTTAAGGCCAACTTGAAATTCGCCACCCCGTTCGATGAGTTGTTGAACATCACCTTTGCCCAAGAAACCTTCGGCAATTGCGTTGTCCACTGCGTCTTCAGCAAACCGCTTCAATTGTTTTTTCTGTCCATCAGTAACGGATGTGATCAATGTATGTGGCATCGTCATCATCCCCCTTTTCTACATAATTACCTACCGAAGTAGGACTACGACTCTTATGAGACGAGTATGTAAGGGACTTTAGTTAAAACCCACTACATACTCGTCTCATAGCTATACATCCCAATGGTATTGATATTTATTAAAGAACTCCTGTATTATAACATACATTTTAATATTTTGTCAATATACCCATATCACGCAAAAACCATAGGTATAGGTTGCGCTATCCACCAACTGGAGAAAGTATGTAAGTATCAAAAAACAGCCTACTATTCCTAAACACCCCAAAGAATTTTACTGCTGACGAAAGAATGCCGCGGAGATAAAAAATTAGAAAATTTTTTATTGAGCGAAAGCAGGTATTTTTCAGCAGAAAAATAACCTGCGGTTCTTGAGTTAATAGTAAAATTCTTATCTATATCTCAAACCACCCAGAAATAATATTGTCTTTTGCTGCCTGCTCCATCTCCGCTTCACTAAAATAACTAGTGTATAACTTGTTCCACAACGATTCCTGGTGATGATACAAATATTTGAGTAATTCCTTTCGCTTCACCAACGACATTGCCGTATCAATTAAATTAAAACTCACCAACACCGGCACCCCCACGTCCGTTTTGAAATAGTCGCCCACCCAGTTCATGTCTCGCCAAAATGAAAGATCAATCGGAAATGGTCCCGTTGCACCGGCCGTTGTAAGGACCCGCTCTGCTCTGTCCCAATGAAGGGCTTCTGGGTTAATGTGTGGGAAAAATAATCGCCAGTCATTTTGATCGTCTTTCGAAAGATACCGTTGCACTACAAGCCATTGTGATTTTGCAGAATCACCAACTGGTCGATCCGCCAATACATCGCCCGACAACAGTGAGACAATATTCGCGGTAAATGTTTCGGGTGTCTGTGCAAACTTCTCGAACAAACTTGAATAAAATGGAATCTCATTGAAATAATGCAGAAGTAAACTAAAGTTACGAATTACCTCGCCTTTCACGTCGAGTGAAAGCGGCAGAGAAAAAATGACGCCAAGCTCCTTCAGGTGACTAATATTATGATGCTTCTTTTTGGTAAAATTCTGAGCCACTTCAAGCCAGCGCGGCGAAAGCGCTCGGGTCGTAATGGCACGCATTTCAAAATCATCCGGCTTTAACTGAGCATACTGCTTGAAAAACACCTCATTCAACCACTGCGAGCCCTCGATAAACCGCAACGAACAAAACACTTCGAACAAATCTTCAGCATTCAACATCTGCTCTACTGTTTCGTAGCCTAAAACTTTCAACACCATTTTCGGAGGTTCCTGCAAAAGAAGGTGTCGGGCCTTTTCTTCTTTCAAAAAAAATCCCTTTGGGCTCCCCGCCGCCTCCTGCGCCTTGCCAAGCACCTGCGCCCAATCCTGGGTACGCAAACTGGACGGGCACCCCAACCAGCCACACAACTTAGCATCATCATGTTCGATCCGCGCAATAAGCGCATCATACACCTCCGAAGCAGTTGGATCATTCGATACACCAAGCGTCTCTAAATGGTTGCCAATTTCCCGATCATTCTCCTGCATAATCCAATCGGGAATATTTTTTTTACCGGTAGCTGCTTCCAATCGAGTTACCGTATGGGTTAAAAGCGCCTTATCAACATGCAAAATCCGCGCGATACGCTCGAGAGATTCAGAGGAGGAGGTAGTCATACCTCTATTTTACAGGGGGGAAACAGTAACTCGCAACGTCTGCCATCGAGAACCACGAATCGCACTTTTCGTTAAAATCCCCTGTGTTGCGCCAATATACTCCACCACCGACGTTGCATTAGCGCTCGCGCGTCGAATTGCCTCACGAATCACCTCATCAGAAAAAGATGAGGATGGTTGTTTGTGAAGTTGGGCGAGTGTCGCCACAAACGCGCTCCCAAACGCATCCCCCGCCCCAGTGCGATCCACCACCTTCTTTTCATGAAAAATCCCCGCGGTAAACAACCGCTTTCCATCACTCACCCGCACGCCCGCTGCGCCATCCGTCACCACCGCCCAGCCAGGCACCATCGCGTCAAACGCGGTAAAAATACGAGTATGGTTGTTAAAATCAGTATTCGTCAAAAGCGCAGCCTCCTCCCGATTTACAATCACCACATCACACCCACGAAGCAACGCCAAAAGCGCCCTCCCGCCGGTTTTGATATAAAACTTCGAAAGATTAATCGCAACGCAACTTCCCTGTTTTTTTGCGCGCGCCACCACGGTGGAAATAACAGAAATGGGAATCTTTCCTGGAACAATATAAAACCACTGCGTCCGCGGAAGACGCGAAACATCACTAGTTTTCAATTCCTCAGACGCACCACGATAGTTTAAAATCGTTCGCTCCCCTCCGGCATCAAGTAAAATCGCCGAGTACGCAGTAGACTTGGCCTTACGCACCACTAAATGCGACTCCACTTTTTCTTTTTGTAGCATTGCATGTATCGCTGCAGCGTGCTCATCATCCCCAACCGGCGCCACGCACGAAACACGCAACCCCTGCCGTGCAAACGTAACCGCCGCATTGGCCGCGCCTCCACCCGTTGCAAGCGTCACGCTATCAAGCTCAATTTTTGAACCCAACGCAAAACATTGTGCTACCCCCTCAGGGAAATCCATCTTCTTCAAATGCTCTGGGTCACGCACCACCATAAACAAACCGCTCTGTAAAAATACATCGCGCGTCGCCGAGCCGATGGTAACAACATCGTACATATATGTGTAAGTATACCACCTTAAACCTTTCTATAAACGCACTCCGCGCACACGCAAAATCTGACTCGAATGAAACACCACACCAGAGTTCACTACCACCGCGCCCAACACCAACGACCAGTCAGAATAGTAAATGCCTTTTACAAATAAAATACATTGCACAAAAAACACCGTAACCGGCAAAAACAATGAAACTCCTCGGGTTGTATTCTCTCGTCGCACTAGAAACCCCTGGTGGTAATACCCTGCCGCCACCACCACCCAACAACACGCCAACACCACGCTCCACCAAAACTGAACATTCCAAAAGAAAGAAACGCTGGCTAAATTCTGATACACAAAAAACGTAGAACCAAATACAAACAAAATCGAAACAACAATTTCAACCAATAGTTTTTTATTCATATGCAAGCAAAAATGATGCTGTAAGTATAGCAGATACCAATACCCGTACCCCAAAAACCACAACCACAACGGGCTTTATCCGGCACTATTGACAAAATAGCATAATTTATGATATAATATAAAGAGATACCTCAAAGGCGGCCCTTTGAGAAAAACTGACAACTAAAAACTTCAGGAGGAACTACATATGCAGAACAACCAATCAAGCCGTTTCTACTTTTTTGTTTTCCTTTGCGTTCTTACGTTTGGTTTAATCGGGTGTGCGCAACAAACACCACAAACCCAATTCCAATTGGATGTAACTCAAAAGAACGAGGCGGCAAAAATCGCCGAGCAAAAAGCAACAGAGGATGCTGCGTGGGAAAAAGAATTGAAAGAAAAAATGGTGCAATGGGAAAAAGAAGATGCCGAAAGAAAAAAGACCCACTACCCATTTGGCACATGCGGAAGTTTCTTCCGCAACCTAAAAAAAGGGCAAGCAGGGTGGGCCGGCGAACTGCGTGGCTTCTGCACGCAGGACAAAGCCGGTCAGTACTGGCTCTTCAATCTTGACGACTACGCAGAAGGAGTAAAAAAAGAAAAAAACCAAAAAAAGTACCAGGTGCTGGCACTGTATTATCACAACGCCCGCGAACTAGGGCAGTTTGAAAGCCTGCCCAGAAAATGTGTCAAGAAAGAAAATTTTTTGACGTTGGAACAAATAAAAGAAATAACAAAAAAACAGCTCCAAAAAGAAAGCTACGAAAAATTACTTGTAGCCCTTCAAAAAATGGAAGTCTCCTAAAAAACCAACGACCCACCTGTAACACGGTGGGTCGAACTTTATGTAAAAAACAATCTGCGCAGTGGACCGGATTTGAACCGGCGATCTCCTCCGTGACAGGGAGGCATGTTAACCGGGCTACACCACCACTGCATTTAGGCCCAATTCAACACTGTGTACTGTACTATAAAAAACTCAAAAAGTGAAGCAAGGCAACCCTATTTGCTTAGCATCGCCAAAAACGCAGCCTCGGTAAGTATCGGTACACCAAGAGTTTTCGCTTTCTCATATTTTGAGCCTGGGTTATCCCCCACGACCACATACGAAGTCTGCTTACTCACACTTTCATGTACTATCCCCCCGGCGCCGCGAATACGCTCTTTTGCTTCCTCTCGAGATAACGAAGAAAGGGTTCCCGTCACTACAAACGATTTCCCCGACAACGTACCAACGCCCTGAAACACCTCCGGCGCAAACACCACCCCATTCTCCGTAAACTTCTTCAATAATTTCTGGTGTTTAGGATTTTGAAACCAAGAAAAAATACTTTCTGCCACCACGGGCCCCACATCGGGCAAATCCCGAAGTGCTTCTACAGTAAAATCATGTGCGTGCTTCAAAAGGGCCGTAGGATGAGCCACCACACCAAACCGATCGCTAATATACCGAGCCAACACCCGGGCTGTTTCTTCTCCGACATGCAAAATACCAAGCGCATATAAAAATCGCGAAAGAGAAATGGTTTTCTTCTGCTCAATTTCCCGCGCGATGTTAGAAGCTGATAATGCTCCAAATCGCGGCAATGCCGCAATGTCACCTTCGGAAAGGGAAAAAATATCAGCCGCATCCACCATGAGCCCTTCGTCCAAAAACCGATCAATAATCTTAAAACCCAAACCGCGAATATCAAATGCCTTTCGCGATACAAAATGGTAGAGCCCTTCCCGTAAGCGTGCACCGCATTCAGAATTGCTGCACCGGTATACTACTCCATCTGCCACCACGGCCGATCCATCAATAGGACATACCGTGGGCATTACAAACGGACGTGTTTGTTTTGGTCGAAGCGGCACCACCACCTGTATAATTTTTGGTATCACGTCTCCTGCCCGCGACACTACCACTGTATCACCAACCCGCACATCAAGTCGTGCTATTTCATCGGCATTATGCAGCGTAGCATGCGTAATCGTAACCCCACCCACCGTAACAGGCTCCATCACCGCAACAGGGGTCAACGCTCCAGTGCGCCCCACCTGCACCTGGATATCGCGCACAATAGTCGTTGCTTCACGAGCCGCAAACTTAAATGCCACCGCCCCCCGAGGTGCCTTGCCAACAATACCAGCTGCTGCATAAGCCGCCGCATCATTGACAATAAGCACCGTACCATCGACTTCGTAATCTAACGTTTCTCGCTTTTTCTCCCATGTGTCACGAAACTCAATGGCCTCATTAATGCCATGCGCAAGCACAGTATGAGGGTTAGTCTTAAAACCAAATGCCGCAAGCAGCGTATGGATCTCCTCGTGCGTACGTTGGCCAAGATCAGTCACAATATCGTATTGATAACTATCAAGTTTTCTTGCTGCGGTCACTGCCGGATCAAGTTGGCGCACGGAACCAGCGGCCACATTGCGTGGATTCGCATATTGTTTTTCACCAAGCCGCTCTTGTCGCGCATTAATAGCCGCAAATTCTTTGTGCGTCAAAAATACCTCGCCTCGCACCACAAGTCGCTTCGGTGAAAGCGTAAATCGCCGTGGGTCAAGACCGTATTTCTTCAAGCGACTCTCCACCACGTCCACCGGCGAAAGTGACAACGGAATCGCATCGATGGTTTTTAAATTTTGCGTCACATCCTCTCCCACGAGCCCATCACCACGAGTTGAGCCTTGCACCAATACTCCATTTTCATACACCAACTCGATTGCAAGTCCATCAAGTTTCAACTCACAATAAAAATCAGAACGTTCAGAGACCTTGCCTTCCAAAAACTTCCCCACACGCACAACCCACGCGCGCGTCTCATCAGCGTTAAACACATCATTCAAAGAGGTCATGCGTGTTTCATGGTGAACCTTCACAAACGAAGACAATGGTGCACCCGCAACCCGCTGACTCGGCGAATCAGCAGTCAACAAATCAGGAAATTGAGTCTCCAAATCAACCAGCTCTTTTTTAAGTGTATCCAGTGCCGCATCCGGAATATCTGACCGATTCTCCACATGATACGCGTATCGGTACTGGTCAATGGCTTTTTTGAGTTTTTGAATTCGCGCGGCGGCTGCCTTCTTGTCCATGTGTTCTACTCTATCAATATTTCGCTCCAAATTCACCCCTAGTCGACCTCTTTTGCCCGCATGGTTCTATTAAATAAATCCGAAACCTACAACCTATAACCTTGCGCATTAATACGAAATAAGTCCCGAATAACCAACATGCACCGTTGAAGAAGTAAGCGTAGACATAAATGAGATGGTAGTCGAAGCACTGGATGACCCCCCAGCATCAAAAAGAATATCAACACTAAAATCATCAGGAATAGTTTCGGGATCATAGGAAACTCCGGCAGGGAGTGGAAAACGCGTAATGGTTGAATCTGTAGAATAGGTGCCCGAAAACAGAGCAAAAAATGAATTCGCGCCCCCATTCTCGAAATGTACACCCCATACCGCGTTGTTGGAATGGGCAATCGAACGAGCGCGCGCATCTTGTAAAAGCGCAGCCGCGCGAGTAGCGGTAGCAGTCGTATCAAGAGCACCTCGCTTACCACCAAATTGAGTAAACGCAAACCCAGCAAGAATAACCGAAAAACCAATAACAATCATAAGTTCCAATAAGGTAAAACCACGCCGAGAAAAAAAACGCATAGAATTAAAAGCCTGAGGTGAGTTGATAAATCGGCAAAATAATAGCAAGCGCAATCACGCCAGCCATAAGTCCCATTCCAACCAAGAGTGCTGGCTCAAGCACCGACACCACCGTTTTCAAGCTGGCATCTACATTTGATTCATAAAACTCAGCCAACGTGCCAAGCACATCCTCAATATGCCCTGCCTTCTCAGACACAGAAATCAAATTCGTAACAACCTTTGGGAAAATTGGCTCTCGCTTAAATGACTCGCCAATCGTTAAACCCTTCGCTAACCCTTCATGGGCAATCCGAAGCAAACTCTCTCGAAATTGCCTAGACCCCACAACTTCGGCGGTAATTTCTGTTGCTTGAATAATCGGCAAATTCGCCTTCATGAGCGCTGAAAATGTCGATGCGAATCGCTGAATGGCAAGTTCATGGTAAATCGTCTTCACTACCGGAGTACGCGACAACATGCGATCAATAAGCCTACTCCCCGCAAGCGTAAACCCAAAAAAGTACACACCGCTACCAATAATCACAATCGCACCAACCACAAACGCAATCACATGTGCCCCGAAAAATAACCCGACTGTAAACACAATTTGAGAAAATAAAGGAGGCTTGATACCGCTCTGCAAAAAAATATCGGCAATTTTAGGAAGCGCAAACAACGCAAGCAAGAAAAACACCACCGTTGCAACTGCAAGTAAAATAAGCGGGTATAGTAACGCCCCCTGAACCTTGCCCCGCAGCTGTGACTCTTTCTCCAAAGAAACACTCAAAGACTCAAACGTCTGCTGTAAACGCCCTGAAGCCTCGGCGGCTTTCACTAAATTCACGAACACCGGCGAAAACACCTTTGGGTACCGAGCAAACGTTTGATAAAATGGCTGCCCCTTGGCCAAATTCGACTGAATCTCCAGCAAAAAACTCTTTACCGATGGTTTTTCATAATCAGCGATCAAAATAGCGATCGCCGAAACCAAGTCAGTGCCCACCTTCAACATCAAAGACAAATATCGCGTCAAAAAAATCTTGTCACTCAACGTAATACCACCAAACAAACCAACCGATTTTTTCAACTCACTCTGAATCGGCTTAATAGTAATCGGCTTTAAATTGCGCGCAGATAAAAATTGCAACACCGACACCAAATCATTCCCCTCAATATTGCCTTCAGAGATAGTTCCCGAAACGTCAGTTGCTGTATAGTGAAAAATCATAAGAATAGGAAAAAATTATTCTTTAATAACGCGAAGCACTTCCTCCAACGACGTAACCCCAACTTGCGCCTTCTCAAGGCCGTCTTCAAACATACTGGTAGTACCAGCTGCTCGAGCTGCCAACCGTAACGCCTCCGGGTGAAATGGAGCAGTAGAAATAATAGCTTTTATAGAATCATTCACTTCAATAGCCTCATAAATACCCACGCGACCCCTGTACCCTGTACCGCCACAACTCGTACATCCCTTACCTCGATACAATACAGTCGCAACGGTTGGATTTTTTTCTTCTGGATGCACCTGCAAAAGCTGATCTGAAACAGCCTGGCGCGTCTGCGCGTCAACTTCATACGAATAAATACACACCGAGCACAATTTGCGTACCAAGCGCTGAGCCAAAATAACATTCAGAACAGACGCAACCAAAAATGGCTGAACCCCCAAATCAAACAAGCGCGGTATAGTACTGCCAGCATCATTGGTGTGTAACGTAGAAAGAAGTAAGTGCCCGGTAAGTGCCGCTTGCACCGCCACATCAGCTGTTTCTGAATCACGAATTTCACCCACCATAATCACGTTTGGGTCTTGTCGCAAGAGTGCGCGAAGCCCTGATGCAAAGGTAATCCCTGCCTGTGGATTAATTTGTGTTTGATTCACGTACTTCATGTTGTATTCCACTGGATCTTCCACACTCACCACATTCACGCCCGGCTTATTCACAATATTCATCATTGCGTACAGAGTCGTAGATTTACCAGAACCAGTTGGGCCTGTCGACAAAAACATACCAAACGTGCGCTGCAGCGCCGAAGACACCACCTTGGAAACATACGAGGACATACCAAGCTCGCTTAAACTAATCGGCTTCTGTGACGCCTCTAAAAGACGCATCACAATCTTCTCGCCATAGTATGTAGGCATCACCGACACGCGCACGTCCATGGTTTGGTTTACAATTTGGTATCGAAACCGACCGTCTTGCGGCTTAAAATGTTCATCGAGCTTCAATCCCGAAAGAAGCTTGAATCGTGCCAAAAGCGCATTATGAATTTCTTTTGGAATGCGCATAATCTCGTGCAAAATACCATCGACACGATACCGCACAAGCGTCGCATCATCTAAAATTTCCAAATGAATGTCTGAAGCGCGGGAGGAAAGCGCGAATGACAGCAAATTATCGGCAATCGCAACAATCGGAAGCTCAGCAGCAGCCTCTTCACCCTTTTTATTTGCCGCACGAAGCGAAGCGCGAATATTGTCATTAATAAGGTTTTTAAAATCATCGGCGGTTTGCATTCCATAAATCGTATACCCCGCATTCAGGTCTGATGCTTGCACCAAATACGGCCGAACGCGCGCGCGCAAATACTGTGAAAAAAATTGCACACTCTCCAAATCTCCCGGATCCGCCATGCCCAACGAATAGGCTCCATCTGGCTCTTTATCAAACACAATAGCCTGACGAGCCCGAGCAACATCTTCAGGAACTAATTTCAAAATCGCCGGATTTATTGTTTCAGTGCTTACATGAGCAATGGGCACCTTTAAATACGCCGAAACAACCTGGTCGCTGTATCCTGAATCAATAACACCTCGAGATAAAAGGACTTCCAAAAGCGTCTTATGAGACAACGCAGCCTCCTCCGCGAGCTGATCAAACAACTCGGGGGTAATTAAACTATCCTCCAAAAGTTTTGTTTTTAAATACGAAACCGGCACATCAATCTTCATGGAGATAATATAGGTAGTATATCATGAATAAAAATTCGGCACCCTCCTCACAAGGGCGCCGAATTTTCTAAAGTCTATAATCTGTACTAAAAATTACAAACCCAATGCAGTACCAACTTCGTAAATACTTGCGTAGTTACCACCATCAGTTGAAACCACATCGCTTCCACCACCATTGCTATACTTTGAACTCTCAAAACCATTTGCGGTTATTTTGAAACCAAGGTTTGTCGAGGTCGCAACATACCCATAGTAATGAGTACTATCGTTGGTAGGGTCAAGCGGCAAATTGCCGATTGGCGCACCAGACGAAATAGCAGCGAAGTTTACGGGCAACCAGCCACTCGAGTTGTTGCTACGGCGATTCGCCACCTGCGATGAGGTGGTGTTTACCGTGCCAATACCAGCAGCAGCACACGTACTAGCAGTCGCTGAGGTATAACAATCTGCATACCCCCCAGTGGACGATGCCAAGTTCGGACTCGAAACATCGCTCAAGTACAAAGCAACAGCGCTGCGCAAAGTACCGAGATCTGAAATGCGGGTCGAGTCACGAGCCTGACGAAGCAACTCCGCCGGATTTAACGTGATAATAAGCGCCGCAAACAAGAACGCAGTGATACCGATAACAATTAACAATTCAATAAGGGTGAACCCCTTGTTAGAAGCAGTCATGCTAAAAATTGCGTATGTCGATACGAAAAAGTCTCGACCTTTTACAATTCTCATTATATCAGCACCACTCACACTATAGCTTGTGGATAAAGATATGGAAGTAAAAAAATAAAAAGATTACGAACCCACCAATGAAAGAGCGGCGGAAAAATCTTCGGGAAGTGGAGCCTCAAAAGTAACACGCCGTAAAGAAGGAAGCGATATGGTTAATGAATACGCATGCAACATGCACCGCAACGCCCAATCGGGTTTATTTTTTTTATTTCCATACAATACATCCCCCGCTATTGGATGGCCGATACTAGCCAAGTGTAGGCGTATTTGATGAGTGCGTCCCGTTACAGGCTGCGCCTGAACCAACGCCCACTCATCGTACTGAGTAAGTACTTGATAGTGAGTAAGCGCAGCTCGCTGCATACGGCCAGCATGAACAGTGCGCTTCACCGTTCCATTAATAATAGAAATGGGCTTATCAATAATCCCTGAATGTGAGCTAAATACCCCGCGCGCAATCGCGCGATACGTTTTTACCAAATCATGCGTTTGAAACAAAGCTTTCAAAAATAAAAATGCTGCCTGAGTTCGCGCTACAATCATCACACCCGAAGTTTCACGATCAAGCCGATGCACAATGCCAGGTCGAGTTTCGGGACTATCGCCCACCAATTTCATTTCCGGATACATACCGGTCAAAATATCAGTCAGTGTTTCTTCGTGCGCGCCGTCTATATTCGCATGTCGCACCCATTCACCAGTTTTTGAGTCCTTATGAAACACCGGATGCACTAAAAGCCCCGCTGGCTTGTTCACAACCACCACATCCGCGTCACTATAGATAATCTGGACAGCCTCCATAATGGTATAATTATAACATATTTTCAATAAAAAATCAAGCATTAAAACCTGAATTTGCATTTCAGTTTTTGCAAGTTTCTTTCTACTGCCTATACCCCATTGGCTAAACCCCACGTACTACTTTTTGTGCGTGTGGTAGGAATCCCTGGCTACTGCATCAAGTGCAATTTTCGGGTTTAAACAAACCATGCCTGTTTTGGTGGGTGTGGAAGGAATCGAACCTTCGACTTCTGTCTTATCAGGACAGCGTTCTACCACTGAACTACACACCCGAAAATTGCTGCATACAATGAGGGCCAAAAGTGTTCCCTGCCTGCCGGCAGGCAGGTACCACGTAAACTACACACGCAAATACCCCACTACTGTAATAAAAAAATCAATTTTCTTCAATATCCACAGCATTTCTTCTTCATCTACTACATGTCCGCATTATGTATCTGTTTTACTATTGGCTCCGCCAGGCAAGCGGATGGCTATACCCCATTGGCTAAACCCTAGCATATCTGTGCGCCTTGGAGGGATCGAACCTCCGACCTTTTCAATGTCAATGAAACGCTCTACCACTGAGCTAAAGGCGCGAAACAAACAGTGTATGCTCAATCTACCACTGGAAAGAGTATTTTTCAAACAAAAACCACGCGAGCAATAGGGTATACTATATACGTGGATCTGCAGCTCAAAAAACGTATCGTCCAAGCAAGCAGCATCATACTTGGTTCGCTCGCAATATTTGTGGGTCTGTTTTGGTGGCTTGCAACCGACATTCGCGCACAAACACAAGGCATCGCAGAATTGCGCACCGGCATTTACCAAAATCAAAAAGTAAAAGAACTCTTACCCACGCTCCAAAAAAACGCGCAGACAGCTGAAAAATACACAAAAGCGCTCCAAAATTTTTTTCCTCACCAAAGCGAATTACTGCTGGTATCAAGTTGGTTTGGACAACAAGCAAGAATTGCCCAAATAGATTTTGATTTTGCATTCAGCCAAAACCAAACCGATCCAACCACGACAAAGCCAGGCACAATAGGATTTACTATCAAAGCAACCGGAAGTCTCGAAAACATTTCGCAGTTTTTAAAAACCATCGAATACCAAGCGCCACGATTTGCTTTCATGCTGCAAAACATAAACATAGGACAACAAACAGAAAATACCTACCGCCTCACCACACAAGGCACGCTCTTTTTTATCGCCAACACACCTACAGCCACCCCATGACCCAAGAATTTTCAAAACTAAAAAACGCACTGCAACGCGCAAGCATCTGGATCGCCGCCACAACCATCTTCGGAGTACTCGCCATAAGCTATCTATGGGCAGGAAGTATTCTTATTACTGAATTCCAAAAAGCATATAGTCAAACACTCTCTGTTGGCGAAATGATGCCCGCGTTTAACATTGCCCCAATAAAAGGAATCAACATTGGCGGCATGGTATTGGAGTAACGCTGTAAACGCACAATCTCACTCATGACTGAGCACGCATACTACAACGCCATAAACGTGCACTCTGGCGGTGACTACGGAAAAATAACAAAACTAAAAAAGAAATATACCACGTGGCAAAAAGCCTGGGAACAAGAAAGTAGCCTACACTCTGTCGATCCACAGAAAGAATATAAAACACTCGAAACAGAAGGTATCTCGCTCCTACTTGCCACAGACTCCCAATTTCCCCCACTACTCCAAGAAATACCACACCCACCCCATGCACTCTATATAAAAGGAAATATCCATGCCCTAAAAAATAACAAAAAAACAAAAATGGTTGCTATTGTCGGCACTCGCAGAGCAACCCCCACAGCAAAAATAACCGCCCACGAATTTGCACACGTCCTTGGAGAAAACGGTGTCACGGTAGTAAGTGGTCTTGCCTTTGGAGTTGATGTGGCAGCGCACGAAGGCGTACTTACCGGAGGAGGCACGACAATCGCAGTGGTTGCAACCGGGGTGAACACTATCTATCCGCGCGCGCACACGCATATTGCCCAAAAAATCATTGACACCGGCGGAGCAATCGTAAGTGAATATCACGCACATTCCCCCGCCTATCCCGCCAGATTTTTAGAACGTAACCGGATTATTAGTGGCCTCTGTGAGACGATCGTAGTTGTTGAAGCACCGCTTGCGTCAGGCTCTTTAGCAACTGCTCGATTTGCAGTAGAACAAAACAGAGACGTACTCGTGATACCTGGCCCAGCTGGAAACCCCAACTACGCCGGCTCTCACGAACTCATACGCTCAGGTGCCACGCTTACCGCCACAATCGAACACTTACGAAACGATCTAGGAATAGCTCATGCAAGCGAAACAGAAAGTAAAAACCCGCGCTATGCTACACTGGAAGAGTCTTTGCTGTTAGAAACACTGAACATCGCGCAGACACCCCTCTCACTTGACAAAATCTGCGAAATCACGAAACTAAGCATTCAAGCGGCAACAGTAGCAACCACAAACCTCCTTCTCTCTCATGCCATCAAAGAAACAGACATCGGATTCATCTCAATCAACGCTCGTCATCGTTGAGTCTCCAACCAAAGCGAAAACAATTTCTCGCTTTCTTGGCGAACAATTTATCGTACAAGCAAGCTTTGGCCACGTACGTGACCTGCCAAAAAGTAAAATCGGCATCGACGTAAAAGAAAACTTCACGCCTTCCTATGTAATACCCACCAAGGCAAAGCCAGTCATTGCTGACCTAAAAACCAAAGCAAAACATGCCGCGGAGGTAATTCTGGCAACTGATGAAGACCGCGAAGGAGAGGCAATTTCCTGGCACCTCGCCACCGCCCTCGCTCTTCCTCCAGAAAAAACAAAACGCATCGTATTTCACGAAATCACCAAAACCGCCATTGAACACGCGCTTGCAAACCCCCGCACCATCGACATGAACCTCGTCGATGCGCAACAAGCTCGACGCATTCTCGATCGGCTCGTAGGATACGAACTCTCCCCTTTTCTCTGGCGCAAAGTCCGTTACGGACTTTCAGCAGGACGCGTACAATCAGTGGCAGTACGACTCATTGTAGAACGGGAGCGAGAAATACAAAAATTTGTACAACAAGAATATTGGAGCATCGAAACCGACTTCACTAAAAATGAAAAAGGCGCCAAGCCATTTCACGCACATCTTACTGCCGCTCATGGTAAGCCGCTGGAAAAAATGGCGATTGCCTCAAAAGAAGAAGCGGACAAACTCATCGACATACTAAAAAAAGAATCATACACCATACAAGGCATTGAAACCAAAACCGTAAACCGCAACCCAGCAGCTCCATTTACCACCTCAACACTCCAACAAGAAGCATCACGCAAATTCGGATTCTCTGCCTCCCAAACCATGGTACTTGCCCAACAGCTCTATGAAGGCATAGAAATCGGCGGCACCCAACAAGGACTCATTACCTACATGCGTACCGATAGCGTAAATCTTGCCGCCTCAGCAATTGCAGTAGTCCGCGAACTCATTGCCACTCACTATGGCAAAGAATATGCGCTTGAAACTCCGCGCAGCTTCACGACACGCTCAAAGGGTGCACAAGAAGCCCACGAAGCGATCCGCCCAACCGATCCCAGCAAAACCCCAGACACCCTGAGCGGATATTTAGATCGCAACCAATTAAAGCTGTATAGCCTCATTTGGAAACGAACCATTGCCTGCCAAATGGCTCCAGCCGCCCTCGAACAAAAAGCAATCGACATTGCCAGCAAAAATAACGCGCACACGTTTCGCGCCACAGGCCAAACGATACTATTCGATGGTTTTATGCGCGCCTATACCGAAGACGAAGACGACAAAGAAGAAGAAAAAACAAACATCCTCCCGAAAGATATCGCAGAAGGCGACGCCGTAAATCCCGATGAAATTATGGGAGTGCAACACTTTACCAGCCCTCCTCCACGCTATAGTGATGCAACACTCATCAAAGCGCTCGAAGCCCACGGTATTGGCCGTCCATCAACATACGCGCCAACACTAACCACCATTCAATATCGCGGCTACGTTGAAAAAATAGAAAAAAAATACCAGCCAACCGAAATCGGCACGCTCGTCAACGACATTCTCATCGAACATTTCCCTGAAATTGTAGATATAGACTTTACCTCAAAAATTGAAAAAGAATTTGATGACATCGCCGAAGGCACCATGGCCTGGACGGACGTACTGCATGAATTTTATGACCCATTTAAAAAACATTTAGACGAAAAAGAAGCAACTGTAGCCAAACAAACTGAAATCTCAGATACTCCGTGCCCACACTGCGGGAAAATGATGATTATTAAATTTGGTCGCATGGGGAAATTTTTGGCATGTCCCGAAGAAGGCAGCAAAGTAACGCTGCCTATGCCCGAAGAAGCAGCACAAATAAAAGCGCTCGAAGAAAAAACAAAAGACGAACGTTGCCCGCTCTGCGGCAAAGCAATGGCAGTAAAACGTGGACGATTCGGATTTTTCCTTGGATGTACCAACTATCCCACCTGTAAAGGAATATCAAAAATCTGGAATAAAGTTGGCTTCCCTTGCCCTGCCTGTGAAATGCGCAAAAAGACAGGTGAACCAGGCGCTACCAATGGCGAACTGGCTGAAAAAAAGGGACGGGGCCGCGGAAAACCATTTTATGGCTGCACGCGTTACCCCGACTGCACCTTTGTAACAAACACCAAACCAGAAAGCGCTGCACAGCTGCAAGAACTCTACGAATACTGGAAGGCAAACCCACCAAAACCACGGACACAAAAATGGGGTAAGAAAAAGAGCGCGGAAGAACCAGCGGAAAAATAACATGCACGCGTGAGTATGTATGAAAGTATCAATACCACCACAACTACACAACACCATAACCACACACCCCAACGGACACATCGCGCGGGCAATTACCCTTGCCACCAAAGCCCATGAAGGCCAAAAACGTAAAAGCGGTGAGCCGTATATCGTTCACCCGTTAGCGGTTGGCGAAACATTGTTCCTGTGGGGACTCGATGAAGCAACCATAACCGCCGGCATTCTCCACGACACCGTTGAAGACACACAGGTCACACTCGAACACATTGAAAAAGAATTCGGCAAAGACATCGCTTTTTTAGTTGAGGGAGTTACCAAAATAAGCCGCATCAAATACCGGAGCCAAAAAGCAGCGCAGGTCGAAAACTTACGCAAACTCATCCTTGCTCTCAGCCAAGACATTCGAGTGGTATTTATCAAACTCGCTGACCGCCTCCACAACATGAAAACATTAGCGGCTGTGCCTCCGCAAAAACAAAAACGCATCGCCGCCGAAACCGATGAAATCTACGCCCCCCTTGCCTATCGACTCGGTATGCACCAGGTATCAGGCGACTTGCAAGATCTCGCCTTCCCCTATATTCACCCCAAAGAATACGCGCACCTCGTTGAAACCGTACCCGCTCAATACGAAGCACGCTTAAAATATCTTGAAAATTTCAAACCAGAAGTAGAAAAAATTTTACACGAAAACAACATTGAAAACTTCTCGATTACCTTCCGCGCAAAACGATACAGTAGCTTGTATAAAAAATTACAAAGCGTCGGAATTGACGCACAAAACGCTAGCCAACTCTACGATCTTGTGGCTATGCGCATCATCGTCCCCACCACGGCCGCCTGCTACGCAGCCCTCGGCGCCATTCACGCGCACTTCCCCCCACTACCAGGGCGCATCAAAGATTTCATTGCCATGCCAAAACCAAACGGCTATCGCAGCCTCCACACCACCGTGTTTGGACCAAAAGAAACAATTATCGAATTTCAAATCCGCACACCCGAAATGCACGAAGAAAACGAAAATGGCATAGCCGCGCACTGGCTATACAAACAAGCACAAGCAGGCAAAAAATCAGCGCACCCCCACCTGCTCACCCAAGAACTTACCTGGGTGCAACAACTCAAAAACTGGCACACCCAAATGGCACAAGGCAAAAACGCCAGCGAAATTTTGGATACCAT
Source organism: uncultured Candidatus Saccharibacteria bacterium (assembly GCA_964645125.1). Taxonomy (GTDB): domain Bacteria; phylum Patescibacteriota; class Minisyncoccia; order UBA6257; family 2-01-FULL-56-20; genus JBDKGD01. The sequence goes on from CAZXZC010000003.1 coordinate 42,716, forward strand.
GAAAGTCGAGTTCTTTAAAGACCGCATCTTTGCCATCACTCCGGCCGGCGATGTTATTGATCTGCCGGCGGCTGCCACACCAGTGGATTTCGCCTATCATATTCACACCGAACTTGGAAACACCTGCGTTGCAGCAAAAGTGAATGGTGTGTTTGTGCCCCTCAACCACCAACTCGCCTCGGGCGATATGGTAGAAATTTTAGCGCAAAAAAACAAAATGCCATCAGAAGACTGGCTTGAATTCGTCAAAACCGCATCAGCCCGCGATCGCATTCGCGTGGCTTTGCGCCACAAAACAACCGCCCTTTCCAAAAAACGCAGACCAGAAAAAATAGAATTTAGACTATCCGTAATAAGCCGAGTGGGCTTGCTCAAAGACATTACCACCATCTTTGCCCGCTCGCACATAAACATCACCGACGTCTTTTCTTCTGACGCAAAAAATGGCGTCGCCAATAGTATTAAAATCGTGTGCGACCTCAGTGATACCGAAAAGGCTGAAAAAATAAAAATGAAGCTAAAGCAACTCAAAGAAATCCGCGAAATCAGCTTCCGATTGGCAAATTAAAAAAGGAAAGACTCTGAAGTTTTCGAACTTCAGAGTCTTGCTAAAAAATTACATCAAAAGAGGGTTTTCTCCCTCGACCTCTGTCGCAAAATCTGGCGGAAATCCAAGAATTTCCGCCTGCACAGAAATAGCGACTGTCTCAACAACAATAGTCGCCACATCCGCAACCCCAACATACAAACGTTGCCAAATAGCAACGCGCATATGATCGGGAGTTGAAGGCCGCGCGTACAACATCCAATCATAGCACCGAGGGTGCCATAACTTCCATCCATGCTTCACGCAATCACCTACAACATCTTCTTTACAAAATTGGCAACGCATAGAACCCTCCTCCCCTTCGCGTAACGCGAAAAGAAAAAAACAAAAAAATTGAAAAAATATAAAAGAGCGGGAAAAAGAGTCAAAAAA
>CAZXZC010000004.1:0-42600 GCA_964645125.1 uncultured Candidatus Saccharibacteria bacterium
AGGAGATACTTCTATTGCAGGAGCTGATGACGTTGTGATTGGTTCTATGGCTCGATTAACCGGATCTTTTACCTATCACAGTACGCGGGAGGCTCGCATTGAGGATGGTGCAGCGATTGTGGGTGGTGTTTCGTTTCAGCCAATTGAGCGTAAAGATCAATCAGCGAGTCCTCAAACGGCTAAAGAGTGGGCCGGTGTTGTGTTCGCGTTTTTGGGATTCTGGATGCTGGTTAAGATCGTTTCACTTATTATTGTGAGTTTGGTTGTGTTTCGCTTGTTTGGACCATGGGTGGAGCGTGTTGTGGCGGAGGTTCGTCGTTCGTTTTGGGGAAACGCAGGGTTTGGTTTTGTAACAATTATTTTAGTGCCAATAGCTATTGTGCTTTTGTGCATTACCGTTGCTGGTTTTTTGCTTGCTCTTACGACGGGGCTTTTGTACGGATTGTTTATTATTATCTCATCGATTGTTGCCAGTATTGTGGTCGGTGCGTTTTTGTGTGAAACGGCCTTTGGTAAAAAAGAATGGATGTTTACGAATGGAAGCGTGGTGTTGGGAGTTGTTGCGTTTCAATTGGTAAAGGTTGTTCCGATTATTGGTTGGATTGTATGTATGCTTGTATTTTTTGCGAGTTGCGGCGCCGTGGTTCGTTGGTTTGCGAGGGTTGTTCGTTCTTAACAGAGGCATTAAGTATTTTGTATTGTATATTTGGCGTGTTTTTTATACTCTATACCAATACGAAACATTGTTTGTTATGACTATTGATGAGTTTGTAAAATGTGACTTAAGGGTCGGTACTATCCTTGCTGCTTCTGCGGTAGAGGGATCTACAAAATTACTGAAACTTTCAGTTGATCTTGGAGAAAAAACAGAAGATGGAGTAAGTGCGCCGCGCATAATTTTATCGGGCATTGCCGCTTCGTATTCGCCTGATCAGCTTGTTGGTAAGCAGGTTGCAGTAGTTGCAAATCTTGAGCCTCGAACTATCATGGGTAGCTCGAGTCATGGTATGGTGTTGGCGTCAAAAGATGAGTCTGGAGTTGTAAAAGTTGTTACTATAGATGGCCCAGTTGCATCAGGCGCTGCAATTACCTAATAATATACAGGTCGTATATTTGTTTTATTTATTTACGTATGTCGTTTGGAAAGATGCTTTTGTTTATTGCCCTTGCAGTTGCCATACTCTATGGTGGGTATATCCTCGGTGTTCGCATTGAAGGAAATACCAATCAGGATCAGGCAAAGGTAGCACAAGAACAGCAAAAACAACAACAAATTATTATGGATAATTTTATCGTGAAAGATGAGGTCGTTGGTACTGGGGCAGAGGCTATGGCGGGGGACACTGTGAGTGTGCATTACACAGGAACACTTGATAATGGTACAAAGTTTGACAGCTCATATGATCGTGGGGTCCCATTTTCGTTTGTTCTTGGCGCTGGTCAGGTTATCGAAGGTTGGGATCGTGGCGTTGCGGGCATGAAGGTGGGTGGCAAGCGGACGTTGTCTATTCCGCCAGAACTTGGTTATGGCGATCGTGCTGTGTCGGTTATTCCTGCCAATTCAACGCTTCATTTTACGGTTGAGTTGCTGGACGTCAAAAAGAAGTAGATTTTTATTGATTTATATTCCGCGATATTTTTTATTAAGAGCGCTCCAAGGCCGCTAGGCCAGTCTTACGCTTAATAAAAAATATGCGAAACTAAATACTAAATTCTATAAAAATCTTGGGTGAAGATGGGTAAAGAATTAAAAACCACTCTTTGGTGAATTCACCAAAGAGTGGTTTTGGTATTGGCGAAGCTTGATTTACCACAAACCAAACTCCTTACTAAAATAGAGTGCTCGTATTCTGAGCCATCGCAATATATTTCGTAGCCATCTTCTTCGACGAGGCCCCATAATTCTTTACCTCCTTTTTTAAAGAACCTACATTGTATTCATCCTGTGCGCCCAATACCTTATACTGTATACCATTATGCGAAAGAGTTCATTATTTGATTCTCAGCCCGTACTTACTGTCGGAGAGTTTTTGGAAGCAGTGGATGTGGTGCTGCAGGATTTTGAGGTTGTGGTGCAAGGAGAAGTGTCTGGGGTTTCGCATCACGCGACTGGGTTGTATTTTTCTTTGCAAGACCCAGATAAAAAGGCGCTTGTGCAATGCTATATGCCTCCGTTTGTATACAAGGCGTGCGGAGTGGCCTTGCAAGATGGAATGCAGGTGCACGTTGGAGGCCAAGCCTCAATGTATAAACCTAAAGGGCGTTTCAGTTTTTTGGTTCGCACTATTGAACTCACTGGTGAAGGCGCGATTCAAAAAGCATATGAATTGTTAAAAAAGCAACTGGCCGCGGAAGGATTATTTGAACGTAAGCGTGAGTTGCCTGCTTGTGTTTCTCGTATCGCGTTGGTTACGTCGGCAACGGGCGCGGTGCAAGCTGATTTTCGTACAAATATTATTCGTCGTGGTATTCGCATTGATTTGTATGACGTGCTTGTTGAAGGAGCCCGTGCAGCAACAGATATTGTTAGTGCGCTGCAGCGTGCTTATACAAAAGACTATGACATTGTGGTGCTTGTTCGTGGTGGGGGAAGTTTAGAAGATTTACAGGCATTTAATAGCGAGGCTGTGGCGCGTGCATTGTATGCGAGTCCAGTACCCACGGTGTGTGCGATTGGGCACGATCGTGATATTCCCATAGCACAGCTTATTGCAGATGTCGCTCCATCGACTCCTACTGCTGCAGCAGCTGTAGTAAGTAATACATGGGAAACAGTGGAAGCGAGTGCTGCAGATTTTTCTAGGAGCTTAATGTATTCATACGAACACTTATTAACTGATGTATATCACCGACTTTCACAAGCAACTGTCGTGTTTTCTTCGGTATTTGCGATGGGTCGACAGCGCCTTCGCGAGTTGCACCAGCAACTCGTGTTCGGATTTAGTGGCGTGCTTCACGTTCAATTTCAGTCATTGCGTCATGCTGAAGTGCTTTTAACAAGCGTTGATCCAAAAAGATTATTGGCTGTTGGGTATAGCATTACGCGTACCGCACAGGGTTCAGTTGTGCGTAGTGTTGGCAGTGTTTTACCAGGCGAGATTCTTGAAACGGTACTTGCGGACGGGACTATCGCTTCGACTGTTCAAAAACCCTCATAAACGCTACAATTGTCACTATATGGCTGCTAAAAAAACTCATGGAATACCCCAGGATTTACCCTCATCGGGAGGAGAAATTAGCAAAAATCTCAAAAACCTTGAGGCTATTGTGGGGTGGTTTAGCTCTCAAACCGAGGTTGATGTTGAGCAGGGTTTGGAGCGAGTGAAGCAGGGCGCTGAGCTTATTAAGACGCTTAAAAAGCAATTGGCTGAGGTAGAGAATGAGTTTGAGGTTATAAAAAAAGATATCGATGGGTAATTTTTTTGATGACTAAGATGCCCTCAAAACACGATACGTCTTGGGAATCGGTTGCGGATTGGTATGATGCGCATTTGGCAAGCGGTGATACCTACCAAAGCAGGTTAATTTTGCCAAACCTTAAAAAACTCGCCGTTGTTTCTGCCTCAACGCAACTTCTTGACGTGGCATGTGGCCAGGGATTTTTTAGTAAGGCGTTTGCTGATATGGGCGCGCGGATTACGGGTGTAGATTCATCGACTACTCTAGTAGAAAAAGCGCGTGTGCTAGTTCCTACTGGAGCTTTTCACGTCAGCGATGCGACTGCGATGCCCTTTCTTAGCAACTCAGCTTTTGATGTGGCTTTGTGTGTGTTGGGTTTACAAAACATGGAGAATCCTGCGCATGTGGTGCGTGAGGTTGCTCGAGGACTTCGTGCCTCTGGAACGTTTCATGTCGTATTAAATCATCCCGCATTTCGTGTGCCAGGAAGAAGCAGTTGGGGGTGGGATGAAAAAAACAAGATCCAGTATAGGCGTGTAGATGGGTATTTACTTGAATCGAAAGAAAAAATTTTTATGCATCCTGGTGAAGATGTCACCAATGTTACCTATTCTTTCCATCGGCCGTTGCAGTATTATGTAAAAATTCTTGCGAACGCAGGCTTTGCTATAACTCGCATGCAAGAATGGATTTCTGACCGTTCGAGCCAACCTGGTCCTCGTGCGGATGCTGAAAACACCGCTCGTCAGGAGTTTCCGCTCTTTTTGTACCTCGAAGCTCAAAAATTGAAATGAAGATCCATCATTTTGTGTATCCGTATACGGTTGTCGATTCTGTTGTTGTTATTTCTGACAGTGCTATTGTTCGCCAAATTGAACGGGTACTTAAACTTCTGCCTGGAGAGCATATTGCCCTTATTCATCCCAATGGTGGTAAAGTAGTGTGTGAGATTATTGCATTTGATCGTAAACATCTTACGTGTGCTGTTTTGCATACGGCGCCAGCTTCTTCTGTTGCTGGGGTTCATTTGTATTTGGCTGTTTTGAAAAAAGAACACTTTGAAGTTGCATGTCAGGGGGCAGTACAGGTGGGAGTATCTGCTATTACAGGCATGATTACTGACCGCACTATTAAAACAAATATTAATGAGTCGCGACTTACTAAGCTTATTCAAGAATCTGTTGAGCAATCAGAACAGACCCGTATTCCTTCATTTACTGGAATTATTTCCTTTTCCGATGCGGTGAGCCACGCTTGTTCTTCTGGTGCGCTTGTTTTGTTTTTTGATCCAACCGGGAGTAATGTCTCGACAATTTCTGAAATCTCAAAAGATATTTGTGTATTTATTGGCCCTGAGGGTGGATGGAGTGAGCAAGAGCTAGTATTGATACGTACAATGCAAGAAGACTCAAGCGCCGTTTCTGTTGTGCGATGCGGTGACTCTGTGCTTCGCGCGGAGACTGCTGCGATTGTGGGCGTGTATGTTGCAAGGAGTAGATGCAAGAATTAAGAATAATGAAGTATGAATAAGGGTTTCTGCAATAATGCATTAAAACCTTAATTCTTTATTCGTTATTCTTTCTTCTCGGTTTTGTGGTATAATCTTTCTACCGTCGTTTGTTTTATTTACCTCTATGGATACTAAATTTAAACCGTTATTTTTGGGTGCGTTTGCGCTTGCTGCTTTGATGGTTGGCGGCGCGACATTGCAGTATGTTTCAGCGTATTCACGTTCTATTCAACCCTCGTCGTTTCGGAGTTTTACCGTGTCGGCCGATGGTCGATTTGTGAGTGTTCCCGATGTTGCTCAATTCACCTTTAGTGTAGTGACACAGGGTGGTCAAAATCTTGCTGCGCTTCACGATGAGAATGCTAAGAAGACTCAGTCAGCGATTGATTTTTTGAAGGGATTGGGAGTGGATGCAAAAGATATTCGTACCGCATCTTATGCTGTAAATCCTCGGTATCAGTCCTATAATTGTTTTGAGAAAGCTGCGGTAAGTGGTGGTGCGGGGGCTTTGACCGCATCGATTCGTCCGTGTCCACCAGCTGATATAACTGGTTATGAAGTAGTTAGCTCTGTCGAAGTAAAAGTTCGAGATTTTGCCAAAATTGGTGATGCGGTAAGCGGTGTGGTAAAAAATGGCGCTAACAGCGTTTCACAACTCGCTTTTACTATGGATGATCCCGCGGTAGCTCAGTCAAAGGCTCGCGAGAACGCTATTGCCAAGGCTAAAGAAAAAGCTGAGGCTGTGGCGAAGGCGGCTGGAGTTCGTTTGGGTCGCTTGCTCGAGATTCAAGAGGGTGGTGGATATGCACCGTATTATCGCAATACCCTTACTTCATATGATTCGGCTGTTGGTTTGGGTGGAATGGAAAAAGCCGCTCCGATTGAGCCTGGGAGTCAGGACGTAACAGTGAGCGTGACATTGCGTTACGAGATCGACTAAAGGCTACCCACATACTTTGCTGCGGAGAGCGCTCCAAGGCCGCTAGGCCAGTCCTACTCTCCTTAGTCAAAGTATGTGGGTTTTATTGCATCTAAAGCACACATCCCAAGTCTTACGCTCCATAATGAAATCCTGTGGCTTTTGCGTATGAAAATTATTTTTAATTAGTAACGCAATGTTATATATGGGAGGGTGGAGAAAGGAAAATGCATTAAAACAAATTTTTCATTTTATATAGTAGCGCAATGGGTATATATAGGGGCAGGGAGAAAGAAGAGGATTTAAAAGCAAAAACTGCTGCTATTATTCGGCAGTTGAAAAAACTTATTCCGGAGCCGAAGATTGCGCTCCATTTTAGTACTCATTGGGAGTTGTTGGTTGCAGTGATGCTGTCGGCGCAATGTACAGATAAAAAGGTAAATCAAGTAACGGAAAAACTATTTAAGAAATATAAAACAGTAGGCGATTATGCTGCGGCTGATATTCGAAAACTTGAGCAGGATATTTACCAAACGGGATTTTATAAAGCCAAAGCAGCTCGTATTAAAGCAGCGGCCCGCTTGCTTTTAGAAAACTATGATGGCGTGGTACCTGCTTCTATGCAAGACTTACAGACATTGCCTGGCGTGGGTCGTAAAACGGCGAATGTTATTTTGCATACGGCATTTGGGGTTAGTGAAGGAATTACGGTGGATACGCATGTGCGGCGATTGTCACGACTGTTTGGTTTAACCAGCCATATGGATCCGGTAAAAATTGAGCAGGATCTTATTGCGCTGGTTCCAAAAAAAGATTGGTCGGTGTTTTCGCATTTACTTATTTTGTATGGCCGACAGTATTGTTCGGCGAGGTGTAACCACATAAACTGTCCGTTAAGACAGTTTATTGATTAACATATTAATTAGTTAACGAATTGCGGATTATTATACACTGTGTGATTGAATTATTTTAATTCGTTAATGCGTAATTTCTTAATTTTTTAATCCAATCATTATGATATAATGATTGGCATGGATTCTTTTATTAAAGCGGATGTGTTTTTTTTCATCACGAGTGTTGCGGTTTTTTTGGTAACTCTTTGTGCGCTTGCGATACTGCTGTATGTCGTGCGTATTGTTCGCGATGTTCGTGCAATTGTAGCCTTGGTGCGTTTCGAGGCTGAGCGAGTGGCAGATGATGTGGGGGCGTTTCGCAGCGCAGTAAAAGAGCATGGGCTTGCGGCTGCTGCTGCCTTTTCATTTTTACGGCGATTTATGCCAGGTTTCACTAAAAAGGGCCGCACCGTGAAGGTGAAAAAACTCTAGAGTTTTTGGAAATAGTGTATAATACTGGAACTATGAAGAAATCACACATGTCTGGTGCGGTAGGGTTGGGGTTGGCAGCAATTACCGCGGCTGCAGCAGCTGGGGCATATTTCTTGTATGGCAAAGATGGTGCCAAAAACCGGAAGAAGATTAAAAGTTGGAGCTTAAAAGCAAAGGCAGAAGTGTTAGAGAGATTGGAAAAAGCAAAGGATATGAACGAGGAAGTCTACCAGCAGATTGTAGACACGGTGAGTAAGAAGTATGCAGCAGTGAAAGCAATTGACCCAAAGGAACTGGAGATTTTGGTAAAAGAAATGAAGGGTCATTGGCGTCGAATCGCGGCCGATATGAAGGCAGCAGAAAAGAAACACAAGAAGTAGCGTAAATTAGCCAATAGCCAGTAGGGTGTAGCCAATAAAACATCAGCCATTAGTATCCCTAGATTTGAGATCTGGGGATTTGGTTTTTATACATGCTTTTTTGTATTACACTATTGGCTATTCGCCACACCCTAAACCCTGTTTATTATGGCTATACGTCTTTCGAGATTTCAAAAGATCGTGTGGGATTTTTATAAAAGTCATGGCAGACATGATTTGTCATGGCGTGAAACTACCGACCCCTACCGTATTCTCGTTTCAGAGTTGATGTTGCAGCAAACACAGGTGGCGCGAGTAATTCCAAAATATCAGGCATTTTTGAAGTTATTTCCGACTGTGAAAAAACTTGCTGGTGCGTCTCAGGCGGACGTGGTGGTTGCTTGGCAGGGATTAGGCTATAACCGGCGGGCGAAATTTTTGCATAAGGCTGCGCACGTTGTGATGGAACAATACAAAGGGGTATTCCCCATTAGTGAGGTTGGGTTGCGCACGTTGCCAGGGGTTGGCTCGTATACTGCGGCGGCAATTGCCACGTTTGCCTATAATATTCCGACGGTTTTTATTGAAACAAATATTCGCCGGGTCTTTATACATCATTTTTTTAAAGTCCAACAGAATGTTTCTGACTCACAACTACTACCCTATATTCAAAAGTCGTTAGATACTAAAAATCCCCGCGCATGGTATTGGGCACTCATGGACTATGGAGCGAGCTTACCAAAAATAGTAAAAAGGAATCCTAACCGTCACAGTAGGCATTATGTAAAACAATCAGTGTTCGTTGGTTCATTGCGCCAGGCACGCGGAGCAATACTTCGAACGTTAGCGCTACAAAAGGCTATGACTGTTTCTTCTATCCAGAAACATTTATTGCGTCAAGGTATGGAAAAAGAAAAAATCACTCAGGCGATGAGTGATTTGAGTGGAGAAGGGTTTATTGTGCAAGAAAGGGGCAGAATAAGGCTCGTATAGAGTGCATAGCTTACAGAGTATAGAAAATAGTAGAGAGTAAATAGCGTATAGGAAATGGTTATAGAATATAGTGGATAGAAAATAAAAAACAAAGAGCAAATGAAAAGTAAAAATCCCCTTGAGCGCGTTGCTCGGGGATTTTAAAGAGGGTGCCATTATGCGTAGTCAAAAAAAACAATCTACCTTGTGTAAACGAGCGTGTTTCATAACTTCTTGCCTCCTTTTTAAAAAATACGGCAGCTCTAACTTTCAAGCTGCCGTTGACGAATATCCAACAAGAATATTGCGTGCCAAGATGGGCACAAATATTCTTTTCTTTGCTTCAGTTTTTTACATTTGTAACCACCCCCTTTTTTTGTGAACTCCTTTTACAGTATTGTATTTTTTTTGCGGCGTAAAGTGGTTTGTTCTGTAAAAAAACGACCCGCGCTGGTGCTGGGTCGGTGTGATGGTATGAAAGTAAATAATGAATGTATCCAGACGTGACTGATTTTTGCCTAATACAAACTCGCGCGCGCCCATGGAGGGAATTTTAGGGTGCTGGGGAAGCGAGTTTTTTGAAATTTGCATGTATCTAACCGTTCAGTAACGCCTGGATCTGTGAACACAGTAGCAGGTTATTTTAAAAAAGGAAATGGCGGCTCCGTGTAACATTTGTTAGAGCCGCCATGGTTGGTGAAGCGTGGGCTTCGTAGAAAATATTTGCGGGATAGCGGTATCCCTCCTTTTGAAGATTGAAGATTTTGAAACAACTGGATTGTTAATACTTTTTTTGCTCGTGCAGTAGCCCGGTGGGTGGCATGTGCTTGCGACATGGAGCTTGGGGTGCGTGACTTATTGTATTAACCTCCTTGGTTCACTTTATGGCATCATTATTTTTTGTGCAAGACCATTAATTAGTAAATAGGGTAGAGGGTTTAGCCAATAGGGTAAATACAGAAAAATTTTTGGAAATAAAAAAATTTGCCAATGATGTAAGAAATTTAAAATCCTTGCAAGAAAGAATAGAAAAAGGACCCAGAAGCTCTGTGGCTTTGGGTCCTTGGGGTGAAGCCTGCCGAAAGATACGGAGGGCTGTTGCGCATACAGCCACAAATCCATTTGCTGGATCCGTCTGGCGAGTGGCAGGCTTCAAAGACGGAAGACTTACCGGTTATGGGAGCCTGTCGCAGTTGAGAAACTGCGAGATCGAAGAGTAGAAAAAGATGTACACTCTGCGACAGGCTCAGGGTTTTAGGGTTGCTACAAAAAATCTCGTTGTTTTTTCATGGCTGTAGCCTCCTTTTTTTGGGTTAATGCCATGAGTCGTCTCTCTCAGCCACATAAAATAGGTGGCACGTCTCGAGAGTTTTTTTAAGAAAAAATCCATGCTTGGCCGTTCTTCGAGTTTTGGATCTGATTGATGACCCGTTTCGAATACTTGGTTGGGGTGATTTTGTTCTTATGACTCCGTGTGCAGGCCTAATTAGAGTGCCCTGCACTACCTCGGTTTGGCGTGGCTAGCCAAAATCGTCGGCCTTTTTCATGGCCTCCTCCTTTCCGGTTTTTTTGTTATCAACGAACTGTAAGTGCCAGCATAGCAAGTTAAAAATATTTGTCAAGGGCTGTTAGTCGTGTATCGCAAATCGTAGAACGTGAATCGTGAAAAACCCTTGGTTTTATTGCCATTTTTGAGGTTTTATGGCATAGTAATGATACGTGTATGATTTCTTTTAAGGTTCAAAAACAGTCTAAGAAATCCGCAGCTCGCCTGGGGGTTCTTACGACTCCTCATGGGGAAGTTCAGACTCCATGCCTGGTGCCGGTGGCTACTCAGGCCACGGTGAAGGCATTGCCGCCTGATGTGGTAAAGGCTAAGACGAAGTCGAGCCTTTTGATATGCAATACCTTTCACCTACATTTAAAGCCAGGGGAGAAAACAGTGAAAAAACATGGGGGCTTGCATGAATTTATGCAGTGGGATGGGGCTTTAATGACGGATTCGGGGGGATTCCAGGTGTTTAGCCTGGGGTTTGGGCGAGACCTTTCGACGAATAAGGTTATAAAAAATGGAGCGAAGGTGCCTGAAGTTTTGCATGGTCGCCAACCACAACACTTAAAGATTTCAGAAGAGGGGGTGTTGTTTCGTTCGCCGGTTGACGGGGCTCAGGTGTTTTTGGGGCCAAAAGAGTCGATAAAAATCCAGCAAGCATTGGGGGCTGACATTATTTATGCGTTTGATGAATGCCCGCCACCGTCAGCCAGTTATGAGTATGTAAAAAACTCGGTAGAGCGAACGCACCGGTGGCTTACGCGGTGTATTAAGGCAAAAACGAGCAAACAGGCATTGTATGGGATTGTGCAGGGTGGGCGTTATAAGGACTTGCGTGCGCTAAGCGCGAAGTTTGTGGCAGCAACAGACGTCGATGGGTTTGGAATTGGGGGTGAGTTTGGGAATAGTAAAACAGATATGACTAAAATGCTCTCTGCGGTTATTCCGCATTTGCCAGCACATAAGCCTCGGCATTTGCTGGGGATTGGCCACCCGGAAGATATTATTCCGATTATTAAAAGCGGGGTGGATACGTTTGACTGTATTGTGCCGACGCATTACGCCCGGCACGGCACTGCCTTTACGAATCGAGGGCGTGTGACAATTGGGAATGCAAAGTTCAAAAATTCTTTAGAGCCGCTTGACCCTAAGTGTGATTGTGAAGTATGTGCTACGTATACGAAAAGTTATGTGCACCACTTGTTTAAGGCACATGAGATTACGGCCTTACAGTACCTTTCGCTCCATAACATTTACTTCTTTCAAACCTATATCGAACAGATAAGGAAAAAAATTCAAAAGGGATTGCTTTAAGAAAAATTTTTCTCGAGAGCGCTCAAGGGTGCTTGCCCAAGCTTTACTCTCTCGTAAATTTTTTCTTAAATTTATTTTTATTATGAATATTCAAGAATTCAAAAAACGATATTGGTATGAATTTCCGGCAGGGTTAATTGCGCAGCACCCGGCGCGGCCGCGGGATGCTGCGCGGCTTTTGGTGTGTGATAAAACGACTGGCGAAACGCGCGTTGATACGTTTTCTCATTTGGCACAGTACTTACCACCCAAATCAGTATTGGTTTTGAATGATACGAAAGTGTTGCCGGCGCGACTTACTTTACATAAAAAAACTGGTGGAGTTGTGGAGGCTTTGTATGTGCGCGATGTTTCTCCGTTTCGTGTGGCGGTGCTTTTGAACAAGGGTGTTGTGGTAGGCGATGAGCTTTTGTTTCGAAATAAACCAGTTTTTAAGGTTGTTGAGCGATTAGAGAAAGAATGGGTGTTGGAGCTGTTGGACGTCCATAAGCGACCGGTAGATGTGTGGATTGCGCATGGCACAGTTCCGTTGCCGCCATATATTAAACATGCTTCAAAAAATAAGAAGCAAAATGAACGAGACTATCAAACGGTGTTTGGCAAACACCGGGGTTCTGTGGCTGCGCCAACAGCATCGTTGCACTTTACAAACCGATTATTGCAGAAATTGCGAACCGCGGGGCATACGGTGTGTTTTGTGACGCTTCATGTGAACTTGGGTACGTTTGCGCCGGTTAGCGAGAGTCATTTGGTTAGCGGTACGCTGCACAGTGAGTATTTTTCGGTGCCTGCGGCAACTGCCAAAACTATTGCCGCTGCCAAGCAGAAGGGCCAAGCCATTATACCCGTGGGTACTACGGCGCTTCGCACCTTGGAGTCGGGATTTGATAAAAACGGCGTTTTGGTTACCCAGTCTGGGATGACGAATTTGTTTATTCAGGAGGGGTATGATTTTAAAATTGCGACAGCGCTCATTACGAATTTTCATGTACCACAATCGAGTTTACTGGCTTTGGTGTGCACGTTTGCAGGGTACACGCAGGTAATGGAGTGGTATAGAAAAGCAATTACAGGTAAATTTCGATTATTTTCGTTCGGAGATGGGATGATGATTTTTTAAGCAAGCCAATAGCCAAAAGGGTATGGGGTTTAGTGAAACTGCGAACAAACTGAAGTATCAATGCATTTGATTCTTCTTACTATTGGCCATTGGCTAAACCCTATTGGCTTGCTAAATGGCCACACCCTACACCCTCTTGTATTTTTTATTTCATGTGGTATAGTATTTTTAGTTCGGCAATTCGTGTTTTTCTAGCTTTCAAGCGTACTTACCAGAATATATTGAGCGCTGGGAATGGCACTGATTTGCCCCATACTCTTATCGAAGCTGATTTATTTAGATCGCTATTTAAAGTTCTATATGAGCTTTTTGTTTTTGCCAGCGACCATGAGTTCTCCTCTCTCCCGGAGCAACGTTCTCAGATTCCCCTAGTTCGTTGTTCCTTTTTTCTCCGCTGTGTTTCACTGCTTTTCTCACAAGAAGGCCTTGAAACCAGCGGACTTTTTTTATTTTCATACTTTATTTTTGTAGTGGTATGATATTTACATGATTACTATTGGAATGAATGCACCGGATTTTTCATTACCGGATCAAGATGGGGCAGTTCACACTCTCAAAGAGTATAAAGGCAAGTGGTTACTCATTTATTTTTACCCAAAAGATAATACGCCGGGGTGTACAAAAGAGGCATGCAGTTTGCGTGACTTATTTCCAAACTTTCGAAAACAGCATATGGAGGTTGTTGGGGTGAGTGCGGATAGTGTTGCATCGCATAAAAAATTTGCATTGGCCTACAACTTACCATTTACGCTGTTGGCTGATACGGAGCGTGATATGATACAGGCTTACGGGGTGTGGCAAAAAAAGAAGTTTATGGGCAAAGAATATATGGGTATCGTGCGCAGTTCATTTTTAATAGACCCAAAAGGGAAAATCGCGAAAGTGTATGAAAAAGTGAAACCGGAGTTGCATGGGAAAGAAGTGGAAAAGGACTTACAGGGTCTAGCCAATGGCCAATAGGGTGTAGTAAGCAATGAAAAATGTTTCTTTGATTTCACTATTGGCTAAACCCTATTTGGCTATATACTGAATGTCATGAAGCCATTAATTGGTGGGCATGTGTCAGCAGCGGGTGGGGCGTTTAAGGCATTTGGGAATGCTGCCACTATTGGTGCATCTGCAATTCAAATATTTGGTGCCTCCCCCCAGTCGTGGCGGACTAAATTGCCTGATGCGGCGGACGCGGCAAAATTTCAGGCTGCGTGGAAGGCGAGTGAGGTGAAGGCTGTGTATTTACATGCAGCATACCTCGTAAATTTGGCTACTGAAAATGATGAACTCTATGAAAAATCGATTACGAATTTGAGTGAGCATTTGGCTATTGCCAAAGCACTTGGTGCGAATGGACTTATTTTCCATATTGGTTCAGGCGAGAACATGAAGCGAGTAGTTGCGGGCATGAAGCAGACGCTTAAAAACGTGCCTGGCACGACGCAACTTATTATTGAAAACAGCGCGGCTGGCGGGAAAAAGGTGGGTGGGAAGCCTGAAGATATTGGGGCGATTATGAATTCGGTTAAGTCTCCTCGAGTGAAGGTGTGCTTGGATACGGCGCATATTTTTGAGGCAGGGGAGATTGAAAGCTACACACAGCCCAACATTAAAAAATTATTTGATCGAATTGAAGCATCTATTGGAGTGGAGAACTTAGTGGCCATGCATGTGAATGATTCGAAAACTCCGTTTAACTCGCACCATGACCGACATGAAAATATTGGGCAGGGGCATATTGGCTTGGACGGGTTTAAAAACTTGGCGAAAGAAAAGCGAACGCACCATGTGGCATGGTTGTTGGAGGTGCCGGGGATGGAAGGCAACGGACCAGATAAGGAGAATGTGGATATTTTGAAGAAACTCTTTGTTGGTTGAGACAATAATACCCTTGTCATAGAGCGCTCCAAGGCCGCTTGGCCGGTCTTACTCTAAGCCAAGGGTATTATTGTCTCCAATTTATTTACTTCTTTTTTCAAAATATTTGTGGAGTGAAGGATGGAAGAAAAAAACAACGGCAACTTGCCCAAGCTTTACTCTCTTAAAAACTTTATAAAAATAAATGAAGGCATGCTTTCTTTCGAAATATCCCGGGGGTGGAGGTGTAAGAAGAAGGCAGCAGCGCCAGGCCAAGGTTTACTCTACTCGAAACAATATTATCCATTTTTTTATATAAATTTCTTTGCAAAATATCGTTTGGAGTGAGGATGGAGGACAAATACAAAAAGGCCAAAATATTTGCTATAATGTTTTTTAGTGAGAGCCGATTTATTATTATCGCGGTAGTTAGTCGGCTTTGATGTGCGTTTTGTGATTTATCAGTGTGTTTTTCTATTTTTGGTTTCGCCATCGACGCCCCCCGGTCGATGGCTTTTTTTATTGACGATTTTTTCATAATTGGGTAGGCTTGTTTTGAAAGAGGTTTTCTCCCTGCCTTTTTCATTTACAATTAAATAGGTGGATATCCAGGAGCAATTCTGGAAATGACACGCTTTGTGTTTGTGGCGCATGGCTACATGAAATGGAATATTTTCCTCCATACCTGAGCTATACAGCCTGCCGAAGTTTACACCGCGTAAACTTATCTATAACTTTTCAACCATTCGATCGCTTTCAATCTGTTCAGTGTCAAGCCCATATTTCATGGTTTTACCAGCCAGCGTATTTTTATGCGCTGGTTTTTTTGACTTCAGGATCCTACTTCGGTATTCTTAAACTCTACAGCTTCTTGAGAACTCCATAAACCAACCCGAAGAATTTCTTTTGCGATGCAGGGAATTATTGGCAGGGGAGATTCTTCTTAACCAGAATTGTTTCATAGGGGGTTTTATGCAAGGAATTTTTCTTTGCGGAAAACAACTCGTACATGCAACCGACCTTTCCGTTTGCCTGGGTGAATGTCCAGGTGAACGTGAAACGGTCATTACCGGAAGGGAAGTTTGACCCACTGGTCGGACTTTTTTTACGGTAGGGAGTAAAATGATGACAACATCGAATCTTGTGCGTGGTGCGCCCATTATTAAATACCCGGCTGGATCCTTTCAATCCCAATGTCCGGGCGAGAGTGGGTATGGCTGTGGCGAAGGTGTCCCGTACCGAGTTGGTGGGTGCTGCTTGAACTGATCACGCCTGTTGGCATCGGTCTAGGCACGCCCCCTTGTTTTTGGTGCTTCGCTTGCCGTAAGTGAAGTTGGTTTAAACCCTGTTTACCCCCCCCATAGAAGACGTATATTCTTTTATGGGGGCTTTCTTTTTTGATTTGATTTTCATGTTTTTTTTGCTAGGATTTTATTGCGGTTGCATTGAAATTTGGTTACTCAGAACAAAAAGGGCAGCGGCATGTAGTTATTAAGGCTGCTTCACGTATCCTTTATGATTTGTCCTTCGTGGCATTTCAGCTGGGTAATCTGGAGCTGTTTCCTGTGAAGGCATGAACGCGCTTCTTTGCCTGGGGACCGCTTCTATCCTGTAATTTCTTGTGACTGTTTCCAGGCATCGCCTGATGTCTTTTGTGTAACTATAGATTTGGAACTCTTTTTTGTTGGTTAGAAAGAGTAATGTGTTGTTGATTTTTCAATGAATGTTTCTCCTGGCCACGTTTGATAACCGACCGTGGCCTTTTTATTTATATTTTTTCTATGCGTATTGAAGTTGTGGTAAAGCCAAAAGCAAAAAAGACGGTCATTGAGCAAACGGGAGACGCTTCATTTTTGGTTTCAGTAACGGAGCCACCGCACGATAATGAGGCGAATTTTGCTGTTATGGATGTATTGAGCACACATTTCGCTATACCGCTTTCACGGATTCGATTGATTGGCGGTAAAACTTCACGGCACAAATTTTTTGATATACAACTGTAGGCAATGCATGACATTCAAAAACAAATTGAGGTGATTATTCGAGATAAGTACGATGGTACTTCACCAACTCAAGAAGAGCTTGCTGTAGATATTACTCGGCTTATGGACGGTGAGCCGATTGATTATGTTATTGGGTGGAAGCCTTTTTTGAATATGAAGATTGATCTTTCTTACAAACCACTGATTCCCCGGGTTGAAACGGAATACTGGGTGGATAGCGCGTTGGAAGATATAAAGCGACGTTTTGGTGATAGTACTATGCGAGTTTTGGATTTGTTTTGTGGTTCGGGGTGTATTGGTTTGGCTGCGCTGTCGCGACTGTCGAATGCGTCGGTTGTTTTTGCAGATAGTGACGAAAGAATGGGCGAGCAGGTAGCGCGGAGCGCTACTATAAATGGCATAGATACTTTGCGATTTTCATTTATGACCTCAGATATTTTTTCGAATATTTCAGGTACATATGATGTTGTATTCGCAAATCCGCCGTATATTCCTGTTTCACGAAAAGAACTGCTTGACGCGTCGGTTGTACGATTTGAGCCGCATAGTGCATTGTTTGCTGAAGACGGTGGACTGTTTTTTATAAAAAAGTTTTTCATGGAGTTACCGTATTATTTGAGTAAAGAGGGTGTTTGTTTTTTGGAGTATGATACTGGTCAAGAAGCGGCGATTGAAGCATTCGTGCAAGCTCATACTCCGTTTACGACGGAATTTTTTAACGATCAGTATGGGAAGTATCGGTGGGGAAGGATCAAATACAGCCAATAGGGTATAGCCATCCGCCGGCTGGCGGAGCCAATAGTTTTAAACAAATACATAGATTCCGGCTCGGCGGCCGGAATGACAGAAGAGTTGCTGGCTATTGGCTCAACCCTAAACCCTAGTTTTTCCACATTGACATTACTGTGCAAGTCTGTTATCATTTCTTCTGTTGAGGATTCTTCCTTTGTGCTTGATGATCGGCCCTTTTCGTGGTCGTAGGCAAGTGGCAGGGTTTAAGAAGGTGTCGATCTTTCAGCATTTATAATTTCAATCATATTTCTAATATGAAGCTTTACGTAGGGAACCTTCCCTGGAGCACCACGAATGACATTTTGCGCGACTTGTTCTCGCAAAAGGGCATGGTAACTTCAGCTACCGTTCTCATGGGCCCTGATGGCCGTTCACGTGGCTTTGGTTTTGTAGAGTTCGGCAACGACTCAGAAGCCCAGGCAGCGATTGACGCCTTCAATGGCTACGAGCTTGATGGTCGTAAATTGACCGTCAACGAGGCTCGACCAAAGACCGAAGGCGGTATGGGTCGTGGCCCTCGCTTCCGCTAAATCTAGCGGTGCGCATATATTCCCCTTGGCTGTACTTTTCGGGTAAGCCGAAAATAGAGCCGAGGGGTTTTGCGTATTTATAATGAGGTTTTCGATTATAGGCTTTAGAATACTTTTTATGCAAAACAACTCTCTTCGCAATATTGCAATCATCGCTCACGTTGACCATGGGAAAACTACTTTGGTTGACGCACTTCTGAAACAATCAGATATTTTTAAATTAAAGACGGGTCAGAGCGATCAATTAATGATGGATTCCAATGAATTGGAACGAGAGCGTGGTATTACTATTTTTTCAAAAAATGCCTCAGTCATGTACCATGGTGTGAAAATCAATATTGTTGATACACCAGGACATGCTGATTTCGGTGGAGAGGTGGAGCGTATTATGCGCATGGTGGATGGCGCTATTTTGCTCGTTGATGCGAAAGAAGGTCCGATGCCACAAACAAAATTTGTGCTCAAAAAGGCGATTCAAGCAGGGCACAAAATTATTTTAGTAATTAATAAGATTGATAAGCCAGGCGCGCGGTGTGACTGGGTGTTAAATCGTACTTTTGATTTGTTCGTGGAGCTTGGCGCCTCTGACGTGCAGGCTGATTTTCCGGTTATTTATGCGGCTGGCGTGTTGGGTAAAGCAGGAACAGAAAATAATTTAGAGGCAATGGAAAATATTTTGCCATTGGTTGAAAATATCATTACCCATATTCCCGCCCCAAGTGCTGATGTTGATGCACCGTTACAAATGCTGACGGTCAATTTGGCATACGATAATTACAAGGGCAAGATTGCGATCGGCCGCTTGTATGCTGGTTCAATAAAAAAGAACCGCGAAGTTGCGCATATTAACCGCGCTGGGGTGGTAAAAAAAGCGACCATTACCAATGTGATGTTGTTTGAAGGCATGAATAGGGTTGACGTTGATGAAGCAAATGCAGGTGATATCGTGGCAGTTTCTGGCATTGGCGATATTTCAATCGGTGAAACGATTGCAGATGTGACAAACCCAGTTGCCTTAGCAACCATTGCCATTGAAGAGCCGACAGTGAAGATGAATTTTTCGGTGAATAATTCACCCTTTGCAGGTCGCGAAGGACAGTATGTTACATCGCGTAATATTGCCGATCGTTTACAAAAAGAACTTGAAACAGATGTGGCGCTTCGAGTTGATGCAACCGATACCACTGATACGTGGACAGTATCGGGGCGTGGAGAATTACACCTTTCCATTTTGATTGAAAAGATGCGTCGTGAGGGATTTGAGCTTCAAGTATCTCGGCCGCAAGTGATTTTAAAAGAAGAGAATGGTAAAAAAATGGAACCAGTTGAGCGAGTTACCATCGAAGTTCCTGAGGCATTTATTGGTGGGGTCATTGAAGATTTAGGAAAACGCAAAGGTACTATGGCAGATATGCGCGTAGAAAACGCTACTGGATTTTTAGAATTTCTCGTGCCAACCCGTGGACTTATTGGGTATCGGAATCAGTTTACGACAAACTCTAAGGGGCAGGGTATTATGAATACATTGTTTGAAGGCTATGAGGCATATAAGGGTGACTTTGAAGCCGCACCTCATGGGTCTTTGGTTACGACGGAATCGGGTACGACCCGCACGTATGGCTTGTTGGCCGCAGAAGAGCGCGGGGAACTTTTTGTAGGGCCCGGTGTTGAGGTGTATGAAGGCATGGTGGTGGGCCAGAATGCAAAAGCCATGGATTTGTGGGTAAATGTATGCCGTGAAAAGCAGCTGAGCAACATGCGCGCGAAATCTGATGGCGGTATGGAATTTTTGAAGGTGCCTCGAGCAATGACACTTGAAGATGCAATTGAATACATTGGTGATGATGAACTTGTAGAAGTAACTCCAGAGTCAATTCGCATTCGCAAAGTAAAGTTGAAGCAGTAGGGTAAGCCAATAGAAAAACTAGCCGCTAGGGTTTAGGGTATAGCGAATAGTTAAATCAAAAACTTTATGTCTTTGTCTGACTATACCGCAAACCCTATTGGCCATACCCTTGGCATTCTTGTATTCTTATAAAACTATGGTGGTAACGAAGAAGTTTACCAAGGAGGTTAAAGACAAGCTAAGAAAAGGGGCTGTGGGGGTTATCCCAACTGATACGTTGTATGGCATTGTTGCAAATGCCTTGCACGAACATTCGGTGGAGCGAGTGTATAAGGCGCGCAAGCGTACGCCCACGAAGCCAATGATCATCTTGCTGCCCGGGATGTCGTATTTGAAAAAATTCGGTGTTTTTTTGTCGCCGCAGCTTACTCGTATTGTAAAGCGATTTTGGCCAGGCAAAATTAGCATTATTTTCCCGGTGCCGCGAGGGTCTTTTTCGTATTTGCATCGGGGCCGAAACAGCTTGGCATTTCGGGTGCCGGATAACCCGCGTATATTAAAAGTTTTGCAGCGTACGGGGCCGTTGGTAGCCCCCAGCGCGAACGTAGAGGGTTCAAAACCAGCGGCGACTGTTAAGGAGGCGTTTGATTATTTTGATGATGCAATTGATTTTTATGTTGATTCGGGTCGGCTCTACGGGAAGCCATCGACGCTTATTTCATTTCCAAGCGATCATGAGGTGGTAGTTTTGCGCGAGGGTTCGATACCGGCAAAAACCATTCAAAAAGTGGCGGGATTTGATCGGGTCGTCAAGTAATATTTCTCCTGGAGCGCTCCGGGCCGCTAGGCCAAGTCTTACGCCAGGAGAAATATACTTAACTTTTAGGTTTTTAAGATATAAAAGAGACTATTTTGCATTCTATGTTATCATGGTTTTTTTGTTTTTTATTGCCATGATATACTCTACCCCATGCCAACACTACAAGAGATTTTTGATCGTATCCAAAAGACAAAACAGGAAATTAAAGAATTAAACGGACTGTATAAAGCAGAGCTTACTTCTTTAAATGAGTACGAGGAATTAAAGGAAAAACTCCAGGGACATAAAATGCGTAAAATTCAGATTGAAAAAGCGGTGCAAGAAAAGCTGCAAGCTGAATTTGTGAAGTACGATGCGCTAAAGACTGCACTGGCTGATGATCAACAGTTATTGGCTGACTTGGCTTTATCTACATACCTTAAAGGGGAGAAAGTTGAGGTTGTGGATGCAACAAACGCACCACACGCACCGTTTTTCAAGGTGGCGTTTAAGAAGATGCGTTCTTAAATATTTCGGAAGGAAATATTTAAGATTATGCGATTAATCAATTAATGAATTGCGCATTAGGACATACACTTTTAATTCGTTAATCCGCAATATATTAATTTGTTCATTCATACAACATTACCTGCGTAATGTTGTATTATTAAGCTATGATTCAAAAACATCCAGAGCGATTGTTTTTTGTGGTTTTGTTCGTTTTAGCGATTTTATTATTTGGCGCACTTCTTGTTCCGGTGTTTACTCCTTTATTTTTAGCAATTGTGTGCGCTACGTTATGGTACCCCTTGCATGTGCGCATTGAAAAACTGTTTGGCTCATTCTCTTCTGTTGCTTCCTTGGTGAGCGTGTTGTTGGTACTTTTGGTTGTCATTGTTCCTGTTGCTTTTATTGGAGCCCAGGTAGCAACAGAAGCATTTGGTCTTTACCAGTATTTGGGCGATCCTTCATCGCGAGCACTTGATGCCTTTTCTTACAACAGAGTTGCTGGATATTTCGAACGATTTATGTCGCAAGACTCTTTTGTGAGCCATATTGTTTCGTTTGAAGGGATTATTCGTGGCATTGGCGAGTATGCGGGTAATTTATTTTCGTACGCGCTTTCCCAGGCGTTTTCTTTGGGAGTAGGATTGTTTGTGTTCTGTTTTTGTTTGTATTACCTGCTTAAAGATGGCCCGGAATTAAAGAATGCCATTATCTCGGCATTACCGTTATCGCAAGGTGCTGGCATGGCTATCCTCCTTCGGTTGCAGCGCTCTATCCACGCTGTATTTAAGGGATTTTTGATTGTAGCTATTATTCAGGGTATTCTTGCTGGTATTGGGTTTTGGATTGCGGGTATTCCGCAACCCGTTTTATGGGGTGTCGTCGCGGTAGCTGCGGCACTTGTTCCCAATGTAGGGACTGCGCTTATTATTGTTCCATCAGTGGCGTATAGCGCTCTTTTCCAGTCGAGTTGGCAGACTATTTTTTTGATTGCATGGGGAGTTCTGGTGGTGGGTACTGCTGATAACGTGGTGCGGCCAATGCTTACGAGCCGTGAAAGCGGTTTGCACCCTTTTCTTATTTTTTTAAGTATTATTGGAGGCGTTGAGTTGTTTGGAATTATTGGGTTTATCGCTGGCCCGGTTATTGTCGCGTTTTTATATGCTGTTTCTGATGGTGTGCGACAATTTCGTCAATCACGGAAAGTGTAATATAGTACGATTATGGAACTTTTTACTACTCTCGTGCCCCACTTAGTAGTTCGGGATATGCTTGATGTATTAGTGCTTACGTTTTTAGTGTATGTATGCGTGCGCTTGTTGCAAGAAACCCATTCCACTCCCGTGGTGCTTGGAGTAGCCACGATTGTTGTGCTGTATGCGGTATCCCGCTTTATTGGACTTCCTCTTACTGAGACTATATTACGTACGTTTTTAAGCACATTCTTGGTTGTGTTGGCTGTTGTGTTTCAACGAGAACTTCGTCGTTTTTTTTCTTTTTTTGGATTTTTTAGTGGGCGCACATTCTCGCTTCCACCTTCAAACGAGGTCATTACTGCGGTTGCTTCAACGTCGTTTGAACTTATTCAGCGCAAGCTTGGCGCTCTCATTGTATTTCCGGGGCGAGAGGCGATTGCCCGTAATATCGAAGGAGGTCACGAGTTGGGCGGGGAAATTTCCGAACCAATCCTCTTAAGTATTTTTGATGAAACATCGCCTGGCCATGATGGGGCGGTGGTGATTCAAAATGATCGCATCAGTATGTTTGGCGTTCATTTACCATTAGCCGAACAGGTAGAAAAGGTGCGTCAATTCGGACTTCGTCACCGAGCGGCTCTCGGGCTTTCTGAGCGTTCAGATGCTCTTGTGATTGTGGTGTCACAAGAAAAGGGAAAGGTGAGTGTGGCGTACCAGGGTGGTATTCGTCATGTAGGAGGGGAGCAGGAGCTTATTGAGATGCTCACTTCATTTTACGCGGAAAAATTTCCTCGCAGTAACGCTAAATACCTACTTTCATGGGCCACGCGCAACGCGCTTCTGTTAGTCCTTTCTTTTGCCATTGCATTGGGTGTTTGGATTGTGGCGCGAATATATTAACGATAGGTTCGAGATCGCAGCGCATAGGCAGATCACCTTTTTTATTCCCTGTTTCATTCGGCTATTTACTATCTATTCCCTCATCAGTACTATCTATAGTATGTCTATTTTTGCTGTAAAATCTCGTGCTGTTGCTTTGCCAGAGTGGTTTTCTTTAGCGTTTTCTGGAGTTGCGCTTCTGGGTATTTTTGACGCGCTTTTTCTTACTATTCACTATTACTCAGGGACTCCGGTGCCGTGTAGTGTAACTTCGGGATGTGAAACAGTATTAACAAGTCAGTACGCAGTATGGTTTGGCATTCCACTGGCACTGATTGGTGTGGCGTATTATCTCACGCATTTTATTCTTATGACGGCAGTGTATATGCGTCAAAGCTACTCCATTTTTATCGCGGTAGTGATTCTTTCCAGCTTGGGGTTTGCTGCATCGGTAGCGTTTGTGGGGTTGCAAGTTTTTGTTATTCAGGCATTATGCGCATACTGTTTGTTGTCAGCTTTTCTTTCAACAATACTATTTGGACTTTCGGTGTATGGGGTTTTTCGATACCAAATCAAGTAACTAGGGCGCAGGGTATAGTCAGACAAAAGCATAAATTTTGCCTTAACTACTGGCTATTAACTTAACCCTATTGCCCGTTACTGGTCTTGACGCATAGTGTATACTGGTAAGTAAGAAAGGTTAAAAGTCACATTTTATTTATTTTTTATGTCAAACGTTATTATTTATTCAACTCCATGGTGCGTGTATTGTAAGATGGCGAAGGAATTTTTTACCCAACATGGGGTGAAGTTTACGGAACACGATGTGGCTGAAGATGATGCAGCGCGGGATGATATGATAAAAAAGTCAGGCCAAATGGGAGTACCGGTTATTGATGTAGATGGTACCGTGATTGTGGGATTTGATCGACCAAAGCTTTCGCAACTTTTACATATTCAGTAGTGCCTCGTCCATACTTTATGCACCAGGCACCCACTGATATTGTAATTTTTGGGGTGACTGGTGATTTGGCACAGAAAAAAATCCTTCCGTCACTTTTTCGATTATTTCAAAAGAATCTTTTACCGCCTCATGCCAGAATTATAGGTTTTGGAAGGCGTGAGTTTAGCGTGGAAAGTTTTCAAGCATTTGTGGCAACTACTTTGCCTCACGATGCTGACGTAAAGGGTTTTTTGAGTCTATGTAATTACGCGCATGGCCTCTTTGATGATGCATCGGCATATAATAATCTGCAGAAGCGTTTGCGGGCGTACTGGGAAGTAAATCAGGTGTGTGCTCACACGCTGTTTTATTTAGCTACTCCGCCGCAATTTTATAAAACAATTTTTGAACATTTAAAATCTTCAGGGCTTTCGGTGCCGTGTGTTATGCCTGGTCAATCGCCATGGGTCCGCATACTCGTTGAAAAGCCGTTTGGTAAGGATGCACACAGTGCGCGTGAGCTCGATGATCTTCTTGGGACACTTTTTACGGAAGATCAAATTTATCGCATTGACCACTACCTCGCCAAAGAAACGGTGCAGAATATTTTGGCGTTTCGATTTGCAAATCCACTATTTTCTCATATATGGAATCGCAATTTTATTGATCATGTAAGTGTATCTTTTTTAGAGGCACAAACTATTGGAAGCCGTGGGGTATTTTATGATGGAGTTGGGGCGTTGCGAGATGTGGGACAAAACCATGTGCTTCAGATGGCCGCACTGCTTCTGATGGATGCCCCCGCAACACTTGATGGGCCAGCTGTTCGCGCTTCCCGAGCGCAGGTGTTTGGGGCACTTGCGCGGCATACACCTGTCGAAATTGCCGCCTCTAGTTTTCGCGGGCAGTACGAGGGGTATCGTACCGAACAGCATGTTTTGCCAAAGTCGGACACAGAAACCTATTTTGCACTACACACCCACCTTACCAGTGGAGCGTGCGCCGGTGTTCCTTTATTTTTAGAGGCTGGCAAAGGGATGGATAGTTCGGTTGTAGAAATGCGCGTTACATTTAAAAAACCTGCTACGAAATTATTCTCCGCTTCCACAGCTACTGAATTGGTGTATCGAGTTCAACCAAACGAACATATTTCTTTTGGGTTGTTTGTTAAAAAACCAGGACACGCAATGGAACTGGTCCCGGCTGAATTTTTCTTTGATTATGCTAGCACCACAAGCGGACATGATGTATTGCATCCGTACGAAAAGCTTTTAGTTGATGCATTTTTTGGGAATCAGACACTTTTCGTAAGCACGCAAGAGATTTCAGCAAGTTGGGGATTTATTGATCCTATTGTGCGTGCATGGGAAGGGAATAGTGTGCCCTTAACGCCATATACCGTTGGTCATACGCGCGCACTTCGCCAGAGCGTACGGGCTTGTGGTACACTACCCACATGATTCGTGATGTATTGAATTCTTTTCATGAACAGTTTTCATTTTTGCCAACCGTTGTGGGTGGAGACGTGCCCTCTTATAAAACTCTCGTAGTCTGCGGAATGGGTGGGTCACACTTGGCGGCTGATGTGCTTGCAAGTATCGGTACTACTACGCCTATTATTGTGCATCATGACTATGGGTTGCCAGACAATACTAGTGAGTCGAATCCATTTATTCTTGTGTGTTCGTACTCTGGTAACACCGATGAAGCACTTGATTCACTTACCGCAGCACGTGACGCGCACATGCCCGTTGGTGTCATAGCCTCTGGCGGAGCGCTTTTGGCGATGGCGAAAGAATATTCTGTGCCTCATATTGAGATACCCAGTGGCTTACAACCTCGTATGGCAACCGGATATATGACGGTTGCGGTAGCTGCTTTTTTGCGAGATCCAAGACTTTCTTCAGAACTTCAATCTCTTTCACGCACTCTGTTTTCTGCTCATTTCGAAGCGCAGGGAAATGATTTAGCCACTTTTTTGCAGAATAAAACGCCGGTATTTTATTCCTCGGCTCGTAATTATTCCGTGGCTTACACGTACAAGATCGCCTGTAATGAAACAGGTAAGATCCCTGCGTTTGCCAACGTGCTACCTGAAGCAAATCACAATGAAATGAATGGATTTGGAGGGGGAGGCAACTCACAAAGCCGTGCACAGGAGTTTGCAGCAGTTTTTTTGTATGACGATGAAGATGATGCGCGAGTTAGTACTCGTATGGATGTCACGGCTTCGCTTTTGCAAAAACAGGGCATTGCGGTACGAGCATTACGATTTGATGCCCCGACGCGCGCTGAAAAGATATTTTCGGCGATTATTACCGCACATTGGGCAAGCTATGTCATTGCGCAACTGTACGGGAACGAGCCGGAGCAAGTGCCGATGGTGGAGGAATTAAAAAGATTATTGAAACACTAAACACTTCAAGCGCCTATCTCGGGACTGTGTTCATGGGTGCACATCCCAACGCTTCAACCGTATTGAGTATTTTTCGTTAACTTCATTCTGCTATATAGTTCAACGCGTATGGTTTTTATTCGCAGAATTTCTCGGTCTATAGAATGGACATCGCACGCATTGAATAAGCTGCGATTTTACGGACTTTCGAAAAGCAGGGTACTGCGGGTGGTGGCGCACCCAGCGCGTGTTGAAGAAGGTGTTGCTGAAAATACTATCGCCTTTATGCAATCGGTCACGACTACTAAAAAACCATTTGAATTATGGGTAATGGCCCAAGATACTCTTGCATCTCGCAAAATCATCAGTGCGTGGCGTTATCCGGGGACTACGAAGCCAGGAGAACCCCTTCCACGTTCTGTGCTTTTGGCATTGCGACAAAACATACAAGAAGCCGAGGGGTAATACAGGGCACTTGGTTGGTTTACTATAAACTCTTTCTTATCTTCTCTATAATTACTGTATGCGTATTCGAGTACGTGAGTTTGAATATGGCGCAGAGATTCCAAGGCTCCACACCTGCGACGGGGGAGATGTAAATCCAGAAATTACCATTTCCGATATTCCTGAACATGCGCAAGACATTGTTTTGATTGTAAGTGACCCAGACGCTTCCGGTGGGGCCGTATTTACGCATTGGATTATGTGGAATATTCCATTTGAGCACGGGGATGCTGTTGTTCCAGCAAATGTTGGCGTTGACTTTGCAATCCAGGGCACCACGAGTGCCGGACAGCTTGGTTACATGGGTCCGTGTCCGGGCAATGGAAAGGCTCACCGATACTTTTTTATTGTTTACGCCCTTTCCCGCACTATATCGCTCTCACAAACCGCTACCGCCGAGCAACTCCACAAAGCTATCCAGCCATTCGTGATTGCACAGGCAGAATATGTGGGTACTTACCAACGATTATCGACACCATGAACGAATACACAATCGAAGCAGTAGTACTAGCAAAAGACGCAAGCGGTGAAGCGGATTCGGCGCTCCACTTATTTAGTCGTGAATATGGAAAGATACCAGTAAAAACAAAAAGTAGCAGGAAGTTGCTTTCTAAAATAAATGGTCATACACAACCAGGCGCAATTATTGTTGGTCGGGTAGTTGAAAAAAATACAGCACTGTTAGTAGATGCGCTTCAAATTGGTTTTTTAGCTGTTTCTCCTCTTATTCTTTTACAGTTAACACGACTCTTACCCGAAGCGGTTGCTGAACCAGATGTATGGAATGTGCTTATCGACTCGCCTAGATTTATGGGGTGGAAAGATATTTTGAAAACTCTTGGGTGGGGACACGAAACGGCAACCTGTGCGACCTGCTCGGGAGTTACACCTTCTTTTTTTCATATCCCATCACAAGAATTTTATTGCCAAAACTGTACGTTGAACACCTCTGTTGTGCCAAGTGATTTATTGCTGTGCTAAAAAATGTCCATTGTTTGGTATGATGAGTGTATATGGATCGCGAAATTGAACCATTGCCAAAAGGCGGTGCATTATGGGGCACACCTACTGCCATAAAAAAAGATACGCATTCCGGACAGTCATCACCAAATACTCCGCTTCGTCCAGCACTGAATATACCCACTGATGATCATGCGTTTGGCGCTGTCACTAGCAAGCGGACATGGATATTTGCAGGGACGCTTATCGCGGTGAGCGTTGCCCTGTTATCGATTATTGGGTATGTGATTTTTTCTAATCGTATTATTGGTCCATCGGTTGATTTAGCAACAGCCCCGCTTGATGAGGTTTTTGCTGCTGCACCGTTTCCCGTCACCGTATCAGTATCAAATTTTTCTCCTGATAGTATTCGTGGGGGAACGATAACGGCATATTTACCTTCTTCGTTTTCTTTTACCTCGGGCACGCCAGAGACAAAAGAAATGACATTTGATATGCCGGCCCTCGAAAGTCAGCAAACAGTGCGACAAGTGTTTACAGTCGTCAGCAACGCTCCAGTACAAAGCGTGGCGCGAATACGGTTTGTATTTCGTTATTCAACCCTTGTTGATGGAACGGCTCGGCAATTTGAAAAAGAGTACAGCACTGATGTGCTTACTAGTAGAAATGCTATTGATGTTCGTATTGATACGCCCCGTTTTGCGTATAATGGCAAGCCATTTGATTTCACTATCCACTATAAAAATTTAACGCGACAGTCATTCTCTGGCGCGAAAATTTCTATTACCTACCCAACAGAATTTCAGCCAACTGACTTTTCGGCTGTTACTGGCGATCACATCTATACTGTTGCGTTACCGTCTTTGGCAGCGCAGGAGGAGGGCATGGTGGTGGTAAATGGCGCTCTTGTTGGCCCTGCAAATTCATTCTTTAATTTTGTAGCTTCAGCATTTCTTCCATTGCCTGATACGCAGGGTGTCCCTGCTCAGGAATTTCCAGCGGGAAGTCAGCAAGCAAGTATTTCTATTTATCCAGAACCCCTCACCCTGAGTATCCAGCTACAAAGCAGTGCAGGTGACTTTGCAAACCCAGGGGATGGGCTGACATATGTTATCACCGCCCACAACAACTCTGGCGTTACTTTACAAAACGCGACAATTCGAGCCTCTTTCAGTGGTTCTATGCTCGACACTCATTCTATTTCGGGCGATGGAGTGTATGATAGTCGCGATACTTCTGTTTCATGGTCAGCCGCAAATACCCCCGATCTTGCGCGTATTGAGGCGAATCGTTCCGTGCAGGTTACGGTAAGCGCACGAGTTTTTAGCAAATTTACTTCACCTGATGCCACACACAATACTCTAAAAATTGCCGCTTCTATTTCTTCTCCTACGGTTCCGCCAAATACCGCGGCAACTACCACAACTGCAACTGCTTTGTTGCAAACGAAAATTGGCGGGCGTGCCCAGTTTAGCTCAACAGTGTTTCATATTGATCCGAAAGATAAGAAAAAAAATAGTGGACCATACCCGCCCGTTGCAAATCAAGCAACTCAGTACACGGTATATTGGACATTACAGGCAAGTGGTGCTGGATTGCAAAAAGCATTCGCTTCTACATTCTTGCAAGGCAACACTTCGTTTGTTGGTGTGCCATCAACGTCAGTAGGATCAATTTCGTATGATAAAAATTCGGGTAAGATTTTTTGGAATATTGGTTCGGTTGCTCCCAATACTACACAGACCGCTACCTTTCAGATTGAAAATATCCCTGCTATTACCAGTGTAGGAAACGCGGTTGTTATTGTATCACCTAGTCAGTTTGGAGCCGTCGATGATTTTACGGGCAATCCAGTGTCGTTTTCAACACAACAGGTAACAACGGACATACCCGATGATACAAAGGTGGGTAAAGATAGGCGCGTACAAAGCAGCCCATAAGGTTTTTAGGGGGATACTTGAGAGAAAGGTGACAAATCCCTCGTTCCTTTATATTATTGAGTATATTCTCTTTGTGTTTTTATGGAGCAATCGCGTATGGATAAAATTGTAAGTCTTGCCAAACGGCGTGGGTTTGTGTACCCAGGAAGCGAGATTTATGGCGGACTTGCTAATACCTGGGATTACGGCCCACTTGGGGTTGAACTTAAAAATAACATCAAGCAGTTGTGGTGGAAGATGTTTGTGCAGCGGCGTGATGACATGGTGGGGCTTGATGCGGCAATACTCATGAACCCAAAGGTGTGGGAGGCGAGCGGGCATCTGAGTGAGTTTAGTGACCCTTTAATCGAATGTAAAAAGTGCCACAATCGGTTTCGAGCAGATCATTTGGGTTTTGTAGATGAAAAAGGAACTGTTATTGCGAATGCAGATATTTCTTGTCCCGAATGTGGCAAAAAAGATTGGGCACTCCCACAGCAGTTTAACCTGATGCTCCAAACGTATCTTGGCCCTGCGCAAGAAAAGGCGAATGTGGTGTATTTGCGTCCAGAAACGGCGCAGGCAATGTTTGTGGATTTTAAGAGCATTCTACAAACAAGTCGACGAACCTTGCCGTTTGGTGTAGCTCAGATTGGGAAGGCGTTCCGCAATGAAATTACCCCGGGCAACTTTATTTTCCGTACACGCGAATTTGAACAAATGGAAATTGAGTATTTTATCCCTACTCCAAAAATAGATGGCGATTGGCAAGAATATTTCGATGCATGGCTCAAGAGTATGCGCGAATGGATTCGCGCGATTGGGCTAGAGACCGCGCTTACAGATGGCCGCGTTCACGAACTCGATATTCCTGATGGGGAACGAGCGCACTATTCCAAGCGCACCGTGGATTTTGAGTACGAGTTTCCATTTGGAAAAAAAGAATTATATGGCCTGGCCTACCGCACTGACTTTGATTTGCAAAATCATATGCGCGTCAGTGGGGAAAGTTTGCACTATACCGATCCACACACGAATGAAACCTATGTACCTCATGTGATTGAGCCATCATTGGGTGTAGAGCGAACATTTTTAGCAGTCCTTTGCGAGGCATACACAGAGGAGGAAAAACGAGTGGTGTTGAAATTGCCCTTCGACTTGGCTCCGTATAAGGCAGCGGTGTTTCCGCTTTTAGCCAATAAGCCGGAATTAGTGGCCAAGGCCAAAGAAGTCTACGATATGCTCAAAGAGCATTACCCTGTGGCATGGGATGATCGGGGCAATATTGGGAAGCGCTATTTTTCTCAAGACGAAATTGGTACGCCATTTTGCATTACTGTTGATTTTGACACCCTCGAACAGGGCACTGTGACGGTTCGCAATCGTGACACTATGACCCAGGAACGAGTTGAGATTTCGAAGTTGGCTCTGTATGTAAAAGCTTAGACATGCTCCTTAAAATCCTTAATTTACAAGCTTTTTAGTTGTTTTTTAAAAGCGTCAGAAATACTTGACAAAATTTGTAAGTACGCTATACTGCGTGTTAGATGCGCTGGGTTATGTGATTCTTCATTGTAATCATGGTTTTTCAATGAGGAATCGCTATGGATCATCCGGTTCCGGCGGCGACTTTTATCCGTACCCAGTGCTCATTTCATAATTTTGAACCGATAGGGAGGGATCTTTTTCTATAAAACCCTATCGGATTCTATACTTCGTTGAAGTCGCTCCCTTTTATTATTTTAACCAAAGGGAGCAATCTCAAAACAATTTTTAACTTTCAAAAGGCCCTAAGCGCATTTCATAGCTTCTGGCCTTTTTCCTTTTTTATATGGCAAAGTTGCCTGGGGCAGTTTTTTCGCCTATCATGAACCCACTATGCTCTCGCGTAAAATTGGTATTGATTTAGGAACTGCCAATACGGTGGTGTTTGTACCGGGCCAGGGGTTTATTATCAACGAACCAACCATTGTAGCCTTAAGTAACCCTGACAATAAAGTGCTTGCGGTGGGTAGCGAAGCAAAAGAAATGATCGGCCGCACCCCAGAAGAAATCGTTGCGTACCGGCCATTAAAAGATGGTGTTATTGCGGATTACTACGTAACCAAGGCGATGTTGAAATATTTTATTTCCAAAGCTTCGGCATGGTATAACGTGCTTGGACCTGAGGTGATTATTTCGGTTCCGGCTGGCATTACCCCCACTGAACGCCGCGCGGTGATAAACGCCGCGCGCGAAGCAGGCGCGCGGCAGGCATATTTGGTGCGCGAACCGGTTTTGGCGGCATTGGGCGCCGGCATTCCTATTAATGCGCGCAGCGGCAATATGATCATTAACATTGGCGGTGGTACCTGCGAAGTAGCCGTTATTGCACTCGGCAACATTGTGGCTTCATTAAGCTTGCGTGTTGCAGGGAATAAATTCGACCAGGCGGTAGCTGAGTATGTGAAGAAAAAATATTCGCTGGCGATTGGTGATCAAACAGCTGAAGCGGTAAAAATTACGATTGGCTCGGCTATGACCACCAAAGAGAAGATGGAGTTTCAACTGCGCGGTCGCGACTTAGTAACAGGACTTCCAAAAGATATTGTGGTTAACAGCAACGAAATGGCTGAGGCGTTAAATGGGTTACTTACCGATATTACCGCTTCAGTACAAAGTGTGTTTAATAACACACCGCCGGAGTTGGTAGCTGATATCATGGAGAAGGGAATCATTCTTTCAGGTGGAAGTGCGCAACTTCATAATTTGCCAGAGTTTTTCCGCCGCTTTCTAGGAGTGCAAACTTATCTGGCGGAAGATCCACTATTTTGCGTGGCAAAGGGAACCGGTCTCATTTTAAGTCATTTGGACGTGTACAAACGAACGTTGCTAAACAAAAGATAACAAAAGCCACTAGGGTATAGCCAATGGCCAATAGTAAGCAATTTAAATACAAGAATAACGATCCGTCAGCTGGCGGAAAGAATTATGAATTAAGGTTTCCGCGTAATGCATTAAAAAACCCTTATTCTTTATTCTCCATTCTTAATTCATGAGTCAAAATTTTTTATATAAAAATCCGATTGTTGCTCGACTTGAAGAACAAGCAAAGATTAATACGCTTTCCCATGCCTACTTGTTTTTTGGCCCTTGGCTTGTGGGAAAACGCACATTTGGATTGCGGTTAGCACGTATTCTTGAGCATGGCGACGGGGACACGGAAAAACCGCTTCACGACATATTATCTCTCTCTTCTGAAATGGGGGTGGAAGCAGCGCGTGAAGTGAAATCATTTTTATATACTCGACCAGCATATTCAAAACGCCGTACTGTGTTGTTTTGTGCCATTGATGGAGCAACTCGCGTTACTTCGGATGCACTTTTGAAAACCATAGAAGAGCCGCATCGTGACACGCTCATTCTCTTAACAGCCACGCATGTTGATGCGGTACCAGACACTATTCTTTCGCGAGTTCAAAGCGTGTATTTTGCGCCCGTTGAATCTTCGCGCATAGAGTCGTGGCTTACCGAAAAAACGAAAGTGCGTGGGCTGACGTCATCAGCTTCACATATTCATGCAGCTGTTGCGCAGGCAGGAGGACTCCCAGGTCTTGCCTGGCGACTCCTGCATGATGCAGAATTTCTCGCAACACTTACTACTGCTCAAAAATATCTTCGCACCACGCCTGCTTCTGTTTCAGCGTTTGTAAAAGATATGCTTGAAACACACGAAGATTTTTCATTGCCGATATTTTTAGATTTCCTATTATTGGCGCTTTCTTTTGACCCCAAAACACCTTCTGCGTTTTTGCAAAAAACTATTGCCTTAGCACGCGATGCACGTGAATATAACCTTAATCCAAAGTTGCAACTTATTGCACTGAAGCAGTGAGCAGGATTTAGGGTTTAGTAGCCAATAGCTAATACGATGCAAAAGGTGGAAAAAAACCTCATTTTTTAGTACTATATATCGATATGGACGAAGCACAATTTATGAAACAGGCACAAACAGCCTTTACCAGTATTGTTGATGCATTTAAGCTAGAAGCCTCCTCAATTCGGGGTAACCGGCCTACGGTTGATTTAGTAGAGCATATCCCGGTGACCGCCTACGATAACCAGCAGTTTACTGTGCAGCAGTTAGGGAGTATTGGCGTGGTGCCCCCAAGCGAGCTCACTATTACGGTATGGGATAGCGAGGTAGTGAATGCAGTGGCGAAGGCTATTGAGGATGCACACGTAGGACTTTCAGTGTCTCACGATGGCACCGTTATTCGCGCGCGATTGTCGGCATTGGGTACGGAACGTCGAGATGAGTTAGTAAAAACTGTAAAGAAACTTCACGAGCAATCACGTATCGCAGTACGTACTCATCGTGAAGATTTTATGAAGAAAATTAAGATGGCCGAAACAACCGAGGGATTTTCGGAAGATCGTTCATTTAAGCTAAAAGAACGACTCCAAAAAACGGTAGATGAAGCAAATGCCGCGCTTGAGATAGTGCTGGAGAAAAAAATTACTGAGCTAGCCGAATGATTTTTATTTAGTATGCTTTTTATCCTTGTCATTTTTTTACTTTCTTTACTTATTCTGGGCCATGAGCTTGGCCATTTTGTAGTTGCAAAGTTTACCGGCATGCGCGTGGAGGAGTTTGGGTTTGGGTTTCCACCGCGTATGTTTGGGATACAAAAAGGCGAGACAACCTACAGTATAAACTGGTTGCCCTTCGGTGGGTTTGTGCGTATTGCGGGGGAGCATGACGCACCCGACAACACTGATGAGGCGAAGCAGATTGCATTGCTCCCGCACGCCGAACAAAATCGGTTTTTTTCCCGCAAAAGCGCTTCAGCGCGAACAGCTGTTATTTTAGCAGGTGTTGCAATGAATTTTTTGATCGGGTTTTTGCTGCTTATTCCTCTCTACATGATTGGAACTGAAGCGAAACTTATTATCGGTAGCGTACAACAGGCGTCGCCGGCCGAGGCTGCAGGGTTGCAAGTTGCTGATGTGGTCAATGGCTTTGATTCGGCTGAAAGCTTTATTGCCTTTATCCGTGAGCATCAAGGCGCAGAGATTTCTTTGTCTATTACTCGCGGGAGGATAACGCGCGATGTATTGGTGACTCCGCGCAAAATCACAAAAGAAGGGGAGGGCGCGTTGGGCGTAGTGCCAACATATATCCCTCGCCAAGCGCCAGAATCATTTTTTGCAAGCGTGAAGCATGCAGCAATAAACACCTACTACCTGACCATTGCCACCGTGAAAGGCTTGGGGGCTTTTGCAGTGCAGTTGGTGACGACTGCCTCACTACCAGAAGGAGTGGCGGGGCCGGTGGGGATTGTTTCGTTCGCCCAAAAAACAGCGAGTGTTGGATTTGTGTTCTTTTTGAATCTCATGAGCATTATTTCGATAAATTTGGCAGTTATGAACTTGTTGCCGTTGCCAGCTTTAGATGGCGGGCGATTTGCATTTATTATTTTAGAAAAAATAAAAGGATCGCCAGTGTCGCATACGGTTGAGGCGTGGGTGAATGGAGTTGGGTTTGTGATTTTAATTGGGCTGATGCTTTTGGTAACGGTAAAAGATATCGTTAATTTTTAAAAAAGAATCCCTCCTAGTTATGGAGGGATTTTGAAGGCAATGCCCGTGTTATGAAAGCTTGGTTTTCCTGGGCATTTGAAACAACCCCAACAGCGCGCTTGGTATGTTTCCTGTCCACCCACCTGCACAATAGGTGATTCGTAGTGTGCGGGCACACCGTCTATAAGTCGTTGTGGCACATGTGCCGGATCACCACAGATTGCGCAACACGACTCAAGCACCGTAAAGTTACCTCCTGGCTTTGAGAAAATCGCTAAGTCAATTGTGTAGCCAAATTTTTCTCCTCTGAAGTTGAGTGCGAGACCAGCAGCAATGATATTGAAACCCTGAGTCAATAGTTCTCCTACTACTGGTACTATTTTTTCGGGATAGAATTGCACTTCATCAAGCGCAACAAAATCAGGGATGCAATTTTGTTGTCGCCTGTGAACCTCAAGCCATAGGAATATATCCTCCGGCCGCTCTGAAGGTAATTCATAGGCTAACAACTCATTGCCGTGGTAATCTTTAATTCCATCGCCGCTTCGACTGTCGATGTCGGGCTTAAAGATGGCAATTTGTTTCTTTCCAAATGTCCTTAAGTTTTCTACTCTTCGTATCAGTGCTGTTGTTTTCCCGGAAAACATACAACCTACGTACAAATCCAGCGTGCCGCGTTTTTTCATAAACAATTCTTACTCCTTTCGCTTCTAATGCGCGTGAGATTCGTGTTGATTGTCAAAATCAAACTCTACTTAGGGTAATAAAAAAACGTGCTTTTGCCAAATTACAGAAAAATACATGAACTAAGAATTGAGAATAATGAATAAAGGTTCCTGCATTAAAAACCTTAATTCTTACTTCTTTATTCTATTTGCTGCTGCCCAATTTTTCTAAATCTACGGTTTCGTCAATGCGAATCTGTTTTACAAATTCGGGTACGTGACTTACAAGGATCATGGCACCATCGTATTTATCGAGCGCTTTGGCAATAACAGGCAAGTGACGGAAGTTAATGTGGTTGGTAGGCTCGTCGAGGATTAAAATACCAGGTTTGATAATAACGAGGCGAGCAAATGATACTAAACCTTTTTGACCTTCAGAAAGTAGGCCAATTTTTGTCTTTAAAATATTCGCGTCCAACAAAAACCCAGCAGCAACGGAGCGCAAGTCCTGCGTGGTGATTCCGTGCGCTACATCAGCTAGACAATCATACACGGTTTGCTCGGGGTTAAGCCCTGAAAAATCTTGGGCGTAGTAACCAACACGCACACCTTCGGTAAAAAGGGCACCCTTGGCAGTTTTATCGGCGAGACTTCGCAATAGGGTTGTTTTGCCGATGCCATTGGGACCAGCAAGCAAAATATGATCTTTTCGTTTTAGTTTTAAATTTACTTTTTTGGCGGTAGCTTTATGGTTTTTAATAACCGACAGTTGGTTGATTTCCAAAAGAACTCCCACCACATCTTCTTGCACAGGAATGACGAATTGGCGAATTGTTTTATCTTCTTGGCGCACATCTACGACTCCGTCTTCGAGTTCTTCGATTTTTTCCTTCATTTTTCGTGCGACATCGCGCATGTGACCACCTTTTTGGGCAAAGAAGTTGGCCTGTTCCTTGCGATGGGCAATTTCGCGCTGGCTGCGCACGTTTTGCATGCGCTCACGCTCGATGCGAGCGGCAATTTCTTCTACTACCTTCAAGTAGTTACCAACGTACTGCTCAACCTTGTGACTGAATACGTCGAGGTACAATACACCTTCGGTGAATGAGTTTAAGAAATGAGCGTCGTGAGAAATGACAATTACTGTTTTTTTATATTCAATTAAAAACTTGGTGAGGTGCTCAATACCTTCTTTGTCGAGGTTGTTGGTTGGCTCGTCCAAGAGTAGCACATCGGGGTTGGTGATCATCGCGTAGGCCAACAACAAACGTCCTTTTTGGCCACCAGAGAATTCCTGAACCTTTTTATCGAGGGGGGCATTGAGGTTTACGGCTGCCAACACTTTGGCGATGCGTGGATCGATGTCGTATACCTTTTGGGGAAACGCACTTTCAAAAAACTCACGCACGGTAAGTCCCATGTGGGTTGGGGGAATGACCTGCTTGGCAATACCAAAGGTTAAGCCATTTCCAATCACTACGTCGCCTTCATCGGAAGGGATTTCACCAGAGAGGAGTTTTAACAACGTAGTTTTGCCGGCACCGTTTTGACCCATCAGGGTTATCTTGCTGCCACGGCGCACAGAAAAAGAGGCCTCGTGCAGAATGGGCTTGGTGTGAGCATATGCGTACGACACGTCGTTGAATCGTATAATGACTTCTCCGTTTAAAGGCATGGGAAAATAAAAAGTGCCGTGAAATTGGCAGTTGTTATAGTGTACCGCACTTCTTGCCGATATGCAAAGCTTATGGTATGGTGTTTTTTAGCTTCTTTCACGCGTGAAATCTGCGCGATTCACTAAACGCTTACCCTTGCAAAAACTACGAGGTGTACATGCAGCAAACGCAACCATCACCGTCTCGGCGGGGTACTTACCCCGCATTAACCACATCGGCAACACAAACATGTATTCCGGGCGAGATCGGGATTGAAAAGCCTCGCTGTCCTTGTCAGAACAAACGGCTTCCGCGCAACCCCAACAAACCATGCCCGGGCTGTGGCCAGAAACCAAAGCCCGAAAAACCGGTAATGCATTGTAACGGCTCTGATCAAATTGGGCCGTTACACTCCGATAGGGTTCGACTCCTTCACCTGCACATTGGGTGATTCCGGCGTTTCCTTTCACAAAAACCAAAGCAGCCCTTACCAGGCTGCTTTTCACTTTTTATCAGTACTACCAGAGATTCCTCGGCAAGCTTCGCAATAGCAGAGGGATTTTTTTCTATTGACCATTGGCTTGTCCTGAGCTTGTCGAAGGGCTAAACCAAACCCTATTGGCTCTATTTTCTATTTCGGATTCTGTTGGCGCCACATGGCGGCGTACAGGCCAGATTTTTTCAACAACTGGTCATGGCTGCCGCTTTCAATAATTGAACCGTTTTCTAACACATGAATGGTGTTGGCATGGGCTACCGTGGAGAGGCGGTGGGCGACAATGACAATAATCATGTCTTTTCTGGTAGTGCCAATTTGCTTTATGGCGTCGGTGATTTCGTTTTCGGTGAGTGAGTCTAGGCTACTGGTTGCTTCGTCGAAGATAATAAGCTGTGGTTCACGCAAGAGCGCGCGAGCAATGGCTAAGCGTTGTTTTTGGCCACCGGAGATTTTAATGCCCGACTCACCGATGCGAGTATCCAACCCCAAGCCCGTATTTTCAATAATCGCCAGAGCCGATGCGGCGCGCAGTGCGCTCATGCACTGATCATCTGTGGCATCGGGACGCACGAACAGCAAATTCTCGCGTATCGTGCCGGCAAAGAGCTGCGTGTCTTGGGATACGTAGCCTATTTTTTTACGCAATGTAGCGTAGTCAATGGTGGTGGCCGAGATTTCGTTTATACGAATCTCACCTTCGGTTGGCTTGTACAACCCCACCATGGTTTTTAATAAGGTGCTTTTACCGGCACCGGATGGGCCTACAAACGCAACGGTTTTTCCTTTTGGTATTTCAAAACTCACACCGCGCAGGGATGCTGCCTGGTTTTGACTATAGGCAAACGTGACGCCTTGGTAGTTGATTGATTCTATTTCGGTTATGGCGCGAGCGTTGCGAGGTTGTTCTTCGGGCTTTGTATCGAGGATTTTTTGCACGGTTTCCATGCTTGCTTTGGCTTCTTGGTAGCTTGCTGAAACGGTACTGACTTCTGAAAGCGGGTTAAAGAGCGCAAACGAGTAAAACAATAATGAGAAAAATTGCCCCACACTGATTTCACCGGAAAATATAAGGTAGAGCATCAAAAACATGATTGCCGTGCGCGTAGCGTTTAAGGTTGTCCCTTGCACAAAACTGAGCGCACGGATGAGTCGCACTTTATGGAGCTCCAGATCGAGAATCTTGCCGATTAAACCTTGCAAGCGAGTGGTTTCTTGGCCTTCGAGTCCTAAACTTTTAACCAACTCCACGTTACGCAATGTTTCAGTGGCGGACCCGGACAAATCGGCGGTTTGAGATACGATATTTTTTTGAATAGTTTTAATACGCCTGCCAATTAAAAAGCTGCTCACTCCCACAATAGGAATGATGAGGAAGTAGGCGAGTCCGATTTTCCAACTCACCCAAAAGCTGTAGGCCATTACAAAGACAACACCCACCAATGAAAGGAATATGGTGTTTACGAATGTGGCGATGAGTTTTTGGCTGTCTTGCTTGGCCTTGGCAAGTTTTTGCAAGAGTTCACCGGAGCGCTGGTCTTCGAACACGCTAAAGGGGAGTGAAAAGGCATGAGCGATACTATCCGAATAGAGTTTTGAGCCAACAAGTTCCGTAGTTGCGTTTACGTAATAGTCTTGGAAATTTTTGGCAACACGAGAAATAAAGGCAACCGTCATTGACGCAAGAAGGAGCAAGCCCACCCCGCCGATAAATTCTTTCGGTGAGTACTGGCCTATTTTAGTGGCGTAATTATCGATCAGTAGGCGAAATATTTGTGGATCAAGGAGTGAAAATACCTGGTTGATGGTGGCAAGCACTAAGGCCAATAAAAGCTGCTTTTTGTATTGTTTGATATAGGAGAATAATAAAGACATAGAATTAGAATCTGCGACGTTAAATTTTTAAAGCTATTCTATTTTATGAAGAGCGCTCCGGGGCCGCTAGGCCAGTCTTACGCTTCATACAATAGAATAGCTTTGTGTGTATATTTTCTTTATTTTATATGATTTGACGATAAATTCAAAAAGGTAGGAGGAATGAAAACGGGTCGTCTTTTTTATAAGAACGACCCGTTGGTGGGTTTACGCGTGCGCGGCCAGAGAGCGGTTAGGAATATACTTGCCGAGCACTACTTCTTGATCAATGTTTTGGACTTCAAATCCAACAAAAAGCTTGTATTTTTTGTGTAAGGGAATTATTCGCTTTTTCTTTTTATTTGGCGCGTGGCAATGTACTTTGTAAAACATTTTAATCACATCCTCGGCTTTTATTTCTTGTGATGTTCCTTTTTTCGTAGAGCACCGTGTTTTAGTGAGTGGAATTAAGATGTTAAGTGCAGTGTTACCTTCTACTACTTGAAACATGGTAATATCCACGCTTTCAAGATACCCAAGGACATCTTGCAGTAATTCTTCGAGTGATTGTTTTACATAGTGCGCATTGCGAGTCGCTATGAAAATTGCCGCCTTTACGCATTCGTCGCAAATCATTTCGTTTTCTTTTTTGGCTTCTTTCAAATTACGTAAATTTCTTCTCAGGT
Source organism: uncultured Candidatus Saccharibacteria bacterium (assembly GCA_964645125.1). Lineage (GTDB taxonomy): Bacteria > Patescibacteriota > Minisyncoccia > UBA6257 > 2-01-FULL-56-20 > JBDKGD01. The sequence goes on from CAZXZC010000004.1 coordinate 40,510, forward strand.
TTCGGTCGCGCATATGCTTATGCTCCTTATGTGGTATTACCTAGCGTGAGATTTTAAAGCCTTATAGAAGGCCTCTTTACAATTGCTTAAAACATGGTACCGCAAATATTAGTGAAACTCAAGTGAGCTTTTTACTATGTCAAAGTCTTTTACAATTTGGTCGTTTGGAGATATATAGGTAACCGATAGAGTATTTATGGATGTGTTATGGGCGAAGGCGATAGTGGTGCCTTCATAAAGACCAGACCAATGGTAGGTGAGCGCTTCATGGGTACCAGCAATACGCACGGCTTCTATTTTGCCATCAGGCGAAAGTTTGAAATTGGAATCGTTCGTATTTTTTACCCACTGCTCAACACTCAAATTGTCCAGATTATTTTGGTAGTTGGTTATGGTAATGGCTGTTGGGCCTTCGCGGGGAGGGGTTTTGCCTTCTCGCACGAGCCGATTTTCTTGCGTGTCGGCCGTGAGTTCGATTTGGTAGATTTCTCGCTCGCCGTTACCGATATTTTTTTCTTCTACGAAGTAGCTGGCAGGGTAGGAGAATGAAAGCCCAAGTTTTTGGCTGGTGTATGTTTTGATGGCAGGAACTTCATTGTTGTTTATTTTTTTTACGGAAATGGCTCCAATCGCAGTTACGATAGCAATGACGAGCACTGTAATGATGCCAAGCGTGAGTTTGTTTTGCATATTCACAGGATAGCAAATGCGGATGTAATAAAAAGCGAAGGCTACCTTGTTATGGGTAGCCTTTTGGAGAAAAAGTTTTTGCGAGGGTTAGGTGTTTTCGAGCACCAGTTCAAACCGAACATCAGTGGCGAGATACTTTTGTATTTCTTCACACACCTTGTTCCAATCCACCTCCTTAATTTCGCGTGGTTTAAATAGGGAGGTCGCAGACGGAATAAGAATCTCAACCGTGCGATCCGCAAGATTGACTGGACCGGTTTCCAAATAGGTGTTCAGCAATACCCCATAACCACTCAAAAGGCTATGAAGATTACTAACAACGTATTCGAGTAGCGCTTGTTCTGATGAACCAAACGCCTCTCTTGTGTTTTCGTGCAGAAGCGTTGCCCGAATTTTTGCGGGAATATAGTACACCGGAACACACCCGACGCTTTTCGTCTTGAGAGCGGTATTCATGATTGTTCTCCTAAAGTTAAAATGTTCTTGCTGGGCGATATTGTTCAATATTTTTGTTATAAAGTCAAGATTTTTGAGCAAAAATAAAATCCCCGAACATATCAGAACGTCGGGGATTTTTTCCGAAACACACCACGAATTTACCTATTGAAATGCGTGGCTATGGGTGCCAGCAAATCGGTCAATTGGCCGGCAGTTGCATCGGAACCGGCACTTACGATGTATTCTTTCAGCTGGAAGAATTTTTTCGCGAAATCGATAAACGATGGGTTCTCGCCTTCAAGGAAAAATTCATCCTCGCATAGTTCTCTTTTAAATATTCCGCGATCTCCGTAGGTGAAGCGGTTGCATCGCCACCGCCGGCCATCAAACGTCCACTCATAATCGTGGGTCGGGTTGTTTTCGGGCCCGAGCCGCACGCGGATAAAATCCTCTTTTACCACAATGCCCATGCGACTTGAGGGAGTATCACATGTTTCCAGCGATATGCGGATGATGCGCTGGGGATCGGTGATGTCGATGGTTATGTACTTGCTTTCGTACCCATACTGCACCCGCAGCATTTTGAGGTTTTCGGTTTGCGGTTTTACTTTTTGAGCGTTTGCCGGCATAGAGCATGCCAGCACGGCAATGGCGAGCAATAGAATACTCTTGAACCAATTTGTCATATTGTGCCTCCAAATCGGTTATGGGGTTTGTTACGTTACAATAGTTAATTTCAGGTTACTCCTTTCAGCATGGTATAGCGGGGCGTAAAATGCAATCAGGATTGAATTATTGGCCATTCATGGCATAATAGGTGGGTATTTTGCGGGATCGTCTAATGGTAGGACTCCGCTGTTTTTATAAATTGGAAATATTAGTTTCCACCGCTGCGGGATCGTCTAATGGTAGGACTCCGCCCTTTGGAGGCGGCTATCTTGGTTCGAATCCAGGTCCCGCAGC
>CAZXZC010000005.1:0-7478 GCA_964645125.1 uncultured Candidatus Saccharibacteria bacterium
TCGGCTTTTATCTCGCCATCCCCTACCAACTCTATATCAGCAACAATCGTTTCATTATCCTTAACTGGAAACAGGTGGATATCTGCATGAATTCCAAACTGACTCGCGGCAATTCTCATGTTTTCCAACAATGCCCCATGTGCTACAAATGACCCAAACTGCTTAAAGTTATACGGAGACTGATCACGCTCAGGCAAATTAAACACTCGAATACGACTTCCCGTAACTTCAAATCGCCACGGCTGGCAGTTCTCCCCCGAAGGCGCCAAAACTGCCATATTCAATATTTCCTCAATTATCTGCCGAGAAACCATACTTAATGTATACAATCTTTTTAATTAGAATGCTACTACATCTACACCATGCACCAAAAAGTCTATATAATGGTACAAAATTATTTCAGCCTCTTAAGAAATTCCGCATCTCCATTATCTATAAGATTCTCAGGTAATTCGTTTATAGGAAACCATTTCCACTCTTTGAATTTTTCGGGTTCCATAAGTTTGGGATCGCCTAAAATTTCACACTCCACAAAGTAGACTTTATCACCCTCCTTAACTCCATCTTTCTGGCCGATAACCCTTATTGGAGTAATATCTGAAATACCTATTTCTTCCAAGATCTCTCTCTTTAAAGTATCAATTAGAGTCTCTTCTGGCTGTCCTCGACCACCTGGGTAGGTCCAAACAGGCTTATCTTTAATATATTCCCTAAGTCCCATTAATATCTTGTTGTCCTTTCTAATGAAGGCAAAAATACAAAGCTGTTCCGGGGCAATCCTAAATTTTGAAAGAAGGTATTTTATATTCAAGGGATTCGCAAGCATCTCAATACTCGGCAATCGGTTTGGTCGCTTGGACTCGTAACCATAATAAGAACCGAATTTGGACTGAATAATACCAATGTAGTATTTTAAACTTCTTTTGAAATATCTGGATGTGCTGTTAGGATCAGAATAATTAAGAAATATCTTTCCGCTTTGGTTATCAATGTCTTCATCATAGTAACTATCTTTCCATGAATCCATATATACTTTTTTGTGAATTTCTTTCTTTTCACTATTCTTTTGGCGAATGGACATCGTAGCAAAATGAAAATGCTCAACGAATGCATTTGTGCAATCAATAATTGAGTATCCAGCCTTCCACAACTTGAGTGATAAATCGCCATCTCCGTAATAGAAAGGATACCTATATTCTTCGCAATACCCGATGTCTTCTAATGCACTTTTTAAATACATGCCATGATTGATGGATAATTTATGTCCAAGAGTCTGCCTAACATAGTACATCTTTTCATATGGCAGATTTCTCCAATAAAATGCGATACCACCAACCTTATTTCCAGCGGCCAATTCTTTCTCAAAAAGATTAAAAGCGTTCATTATCGAATTAGGAACGAGCAAACAGTCATCTGAAATCATCACGATGTACTTTCCGTGACATGCCCAAAAGGCGATGTTCATATAATAACCCCAACTCTTCTTATCAATTTTCTGTCCATTCCAATAACCGTTATTATGCTGAAGGATTGTAATAATATCCTTTTGGGAAGCAAGGTATTTGATGCTGCCATCAGACGACCCTCCGTCTATAACGATTATTTCATAAGGAACCATTATTCCATTTTCTCTGATAGTACGAATAGCTTTCTTCAAGAAAGGCCTCCTGTTATAACTTCCAAGCACGATTGAGATAGTTGGTTTTATCTGCATAAAAGCATTGTAATTCTCGTGATAATCACGATACCAAAACCCTTGATATACTTCAATATTTATTGTACCGTTCTCTCCAGAAAGGAGGTTGATTAAATGAGACTCGTTGAAAGTTCAGATACTCAGAACTGTATCCCGAATGACGTTTTGGTCTTGATAAGGCACGGCATAGATATTCCCATTCTCTCACAAGACTTAAATCAGCCACTTACTGAGGAAACTAAGCCTGACATCAGGACCTTAAGCAAGCAACTGATCAGATTTTGCGGGCGTATTGGAACAGCTCGAATTGTCCTCAGACACAGCAACCGTCTTCGGGCAATTCAGACAGCATCCATCATTGCCGAGGAACTCTTCACCATAGACATGCCAACCGAAACCATGGAGACAGCTGGGGTACGAGAAATCTATCAAGGCGACTTCATAATTAGGGATCATGTCACTGGCACAGAGTACAAGCCGTTAGTTGACGCATGGAATGCATGGCAAAAGAAACTTGACGCATGCGAACTGCTTTACCGATTCGGAGACCCACTTGCAGATAGCTCTGGAAGTGCTGAATTTCCAGAACTTATCGGGTGGTTCAAAAGATTTGGAGAGCATCAAGGAGATTTCTCCTTAAGGCTCTACCGCATGCTGAAAGAAGTCTTTGAAAAGTCCGATGATGATTTACAAGTCATCATCGGACACCAAGCATCCTGCTCAAGAATACAGAAAATCATTAGTGCCGCCTCATGCTTGAACAATGCCAATGAGTTCAAGCCAGGAGAGTTTGTGAAATTTCTCGAGAAGAAAGGCTCGAGAGTTACTATCAATCCCGCAAACGGCGTTGCCCTGAGAAAGCCGGATCAAAACCTCATCGTTTCGGTGCTCGAAAAGGAAATAAAGTACCTTGAGAGCACCATCTGGGGGACCCTGTGAAAACAGGGTTTTTTTGTTATAATCTGCTCAACTTATGGAAAAATACAAACTTACTGAAATTAAAGACAAAAACGATTATAAAATTACATATATCTGGCATCCTGGTGTAATCCCCGGGGACATACCTGTTCAGCAGGTCTATGGATTTTGCAGTACCAAAGATAATCTAGTCACCCTTGTTCGAGAAAAGAATGATGCGAGATTTACCCCTCCTGGAGGAGGTGCTGAGAAAGGAGAAACTGCACTTGAAACCCTGCGTCGAGAATTCATGGAAGAAGCGCAGTTTGTACCCGAAGATATCAAACTACTTGGATCACTGGAAGTAATCAACCCCGGAGCTGAAGAAGAAATCCAGAGACATAATCTACAAGTAAGATTTACAGGTAAAATCGGACAGCTAGATCATTTTATCCCACTCAAGGACAACGAAACCGAGCAAAGAATATTTGTTTATTATAAAGATTTGCCGGAATATATTGGCTTTATCAACAAGTATACGAGCGGCAAAATCCAATACGATATGTATTGTGATTTCGTTGAAGGAAAACTCGAACTATGAAAATAGCTATCATTCAACCAAGAACTCCATATCATGTTGCTGGATCTGAGAAAATTTCATTAAAACACGCAGAACATCTTTCCAAGCTTGGACATATAATAGATTTTTATACTTCTATACCGCATGGACTTGAGGAAACTTACATGTTTAAAGAATTTACAAGAAAGAGCTTGGGAAATGTAAATATGCTTCGATTTGATATAAGTAATTCAGTTCCTGGACTATATGAACAAAAACCCGATACGGACCATGTGAGATGGATTACAGAATCCCTTGCTTTTGATGAAAAAATATTTGAAACAATAACGCGAGACAGGCCCGACATTATTTTGTCGTATTATCTACCAGACAGTCTATTTAAACCGATGGGTATACCAAATGTAGTATATCTTTCTGGATATTCTTCTAAACCAGTACCTTGGTACAAAGCCTTCATCAAATTCTGCAATGCAACCATCTCGATTAGTTCTGTCGTTTCTGAAAAATGGTCCGAATATTTAAAAGATGCTCCTTTCAAATATTCCCTAGGCACTGGAGTTGATTATCCCTTGGTGATTCGAGAAAAAATACAACCAAAAGCTACACACAATCTCATCTTTGCCGGAAGATTGATTGAGAGAAAAGGGATCATAACTCTTATTGATGCCTTTATACAGGTTGCGGCTGAGCATAATGATATTCATTTATGGATATTAGGAGACGGAGAACTGAGACAAGTTGTAGAAGAGAAAATCACAAAGTCTGGTATTACTGAAAAAGTATCAGTGCTAGGTCTGGTTGATAATCCCTATGATTATTTTTCTATTGCTGATATTTGTGTCTTTCCCTCTCATCATGGGGATGGACTAATGGGTACAGTGCTTGAATCTATGGCGGCAGGAAAACCAGTTATTACAACGATCGATAATGGAAATGAGGATGTAATACAAAACGGCAAAAACGGAATTCTAATAAATCGTAACGATGTGTTAAGTCTGAAACAAGCCATAGTAGATCTAATTAGCAATCCTGATAAGCGAAAAAATCTTGGAGAAAACGCGGAAAAGTTTATTGCCGAACATGTTGCATGGGAAAAGAACACAAAGAAGCTTTCCGACATATTGGCTGAGATTAGACAGAAAAATTTACAAAAATCTGGAAATCAAAACTCAGAGATACCAGTATAGAAGAATGAAAAAAGAAGAAGTAGAGCTCAAGATACTAAATATAAATCCAATAAAGACTCGCAAAATTCTTCGCGCGCTCGGCGCAAAAAAGACCATGTCATCCACGTTACTGCGAGAACTATATTTTCGTGGAAACGGAAACTTTTCTTCACTAAGGTTGCGCTCTGAAGGTAAAAAACAATATCTGACTCTTAAAACAAAACAAGAGGATAAAAATTTTAATATCCGGATGGAGCATCAAATCGAAGTGTCCGACCTCGATACAACAAAAAATATACTTGAGTTGCTTGGCTATGAACTATTTCGCCAACGCGAGAAATTGAGAGAGCATTACGAACTACTGAAAGTAAATATCGAGATAGATCAATATCCTAATATGACGCCATATATGGAAATTGAGGCTCCGAGCAAAAAAATAGCAGAAGAGTTTATTAAAAAATTTGGATTTCCTTTATCACTCACTACCAACAAAACAGCCTCCGAAATCATCCGCGACGCGGGCTTGAATCCAGATAATCTTTGTTTTGAGAAAGAAAAAAGGACCGCTAAATAGAGCAAGTCCTTTTGATAATCATTTGCACATTTTTTATCTTTGCAACAAATTCTGGTTCACTGGCACCCAAAGCGTTCAATTCAGATGGGTTAAGTGCCAGCGCGCACAACGCAATTGTTTCAGCGGTACTATCCGTAGAATGCAGGCGATTTTCCGCAATTTTTTTCTCAAGTTCCCAACCAGAATATCCCAATACTTTCCATTCAACTATTGAATGCATTCGGTAACTAAGTCGTATGCCCCCAGCATTCATTTTCCCTTTCGAACATGAAACTCGAGTAAAAAGTTGCTGGGTTGCATCTTTTATCAAGCACAACAGCGATGCACCCTGGGTAATGTTGTACGCCATCCCAGGAAATTCCGGCTTATAAACCCAATCTGGGTAGATTGCCGGAACAAACACCGGGTCAACCTGCCAATACTTGAGAAAAAAAGGCGTATAGCCAGTTTCTGTAAAAATACGCTCAAGAATAACGTGTTCAAGTACATCTCGAACAGCATCCGGCTTTATAACGATAGCCACATATTCCATAAAACCCCCTTCACTAGGAAGAAAATAAACATTCCAAGAACCATGCAAACAATACAATAAATAATTATATTGTCAAATATTGCAACAAAATCTAAGAACTTATTTTTTCACCAATAAATAAGCAACCAAGTTATGCTGAACACCATTTTTATAGGCACCGGGAAATTTTAAGCTCCCAAGATTTCCATATACATGATCGGGTAGCACAAAAGATTCTGGTGCGACAATAAGAAAAATGCCACCCTGCTTAAGGGAGCTATAAATCTTATTATTAATGAGATTAGAAAGATTCGTTTCCGGTTTCAAAAAATGAAAAACCATCCGAGCAAGAACAAGATCGTAGGTATCCTCAATAAACGAGAAGTCTTCAATGCAAGAAGAAAAAAGGCTTATTGGATTAGAAACTGGGACAGTAATTGGCTTTGGCTCAACAGCGTCAACAAAAATACCCTCAGCGGCCATTTGCATGGATTGTCTTAATTCAGTTCCAGCCCCAATATCAAGAGCTTTTTTAGGTTTGTATGAAAGAGTGATATGTTTTAATAAAAAATCCATAGTAAAAATATAGCAATAAAAGATAATTAAAAAAAGAAATCCGGGCAGGCACAGGCCAAACCCGGAAATATCCTGGATAGCGTTGAGTAAAAAACTCAACCACAATAGCCAAGAAAAGCCAACTCTTGAGTAGCGGCAACAATATTTGAATTACAACTTTCATCGCAATAATTATCATTGCAGCTCGAACTACAATTCTCAATCTGTGGCCGCATGAGATGACGCCAAAGACGCTGGTCAAGTTCACCAAAAAAATCGGTGGCGGTCTTAAGCATTTCATCACGATTACCTACATATGGATTTTCTGTAGGATCATGATGCAAAAAACGACCAACGTAATCGCCGCAAAAATTCACATAATCAATGGAATGCAGTATGAAATCATGCCACATTTCATCAATTTCACGTGAAGGCGGAGAACAGGGCGTGTCGATAATTGAGCTAAGGTAAAGAAACTTCAAAGTTTCAACAAAAATAACCTCAGCTTCTTCATAACTAACCCCATGATCTCTGGCATATCGAGAAATAACCCTCGCATTTCTGTAAGTCAAAAAAGAGTCAACGGACCGAAGCGATGCAACATTCAACTTCATGAGAATCTCCTTCTTTCATCTTAAATGTGTTGCCTGCAAATAGTTTTTGACTCATTCAATAAACTAATCACAGGACTAAGCGGCATTGTAAACAAAAATTAATCTGTTGTCAAATACTGCAACAAAATCTAAGAGAAAATTGTGTCGTATTTTTTAGTAAACTCAGCTGAAGTATAAGAGCCCCTTTCATAGCCCGTCTTACATTTAGCAACAAAAATATCAATATCTTCGGTTGTCATGTATGAGATGCCAAGCTTATGGGCAATATCATTCAATTCCTTTTGCGCTTGAGTTTTAGCAAGCTCTACGGCGTCATTGTTTTTAGAATCAAGAGAATATACTTTTTCAACCTCGAGGTGAAACCCCCATGTTTTTGTATATTTTAGGGCAACTTCAATTCCATTCCCCAAATCATAATTTAATCGAAACTGCTCAGAAACCATCGGATCAATTTTCAACAAAGCCCTTACAAAGGCTATCGCGGACTCACAAGAACCGGGGTTAATAGCAACTTCGTACTCTTCAAAACCATTCCCCTTTCCTAACTGCCCCCCCTTGTACTTTATTACTGTTTTTTTCGCAGACGTAGCGATTGAAATATTTACATCCGATAATACGAAAAAATACGACTTTTTATTGTCCAATGTTACCTGTTTTGCGAGAGAGTCCAATTTTGTTTTAATTGAAACAAAATCTTTTTCTTCAAGAAATGCTCGCTCCTCATACTCAAAATTTTTTATCCCTAACACATCTATAGCCATTCTACAACCCGAATATCTTACGGAACGAATCACCAGCAGCTTTGCGCTTCGCAACCGAAGATTTGCTGTGATAGGAAGCATCTAGCTTTTCATCCAAAGACACGAGCGCTCGGTTATTGATAAG
>CAZXZC010000005.1:7578-30536 GCA_964645125.1 uncultured Candidatus Saccharibacteria bacterium
GCATGCTCGCGAATCAAAAACTTAATTGCTAAGTTATCCATTTCATCAATCATCACATCAAGCGGATGCGTTCCCCCAAAAAAGCGGTCAATGTTCTTTTCGGTTAACCCGTCAGGGAAAACTTCTACCTGCGCGTATGGGTTTATTTCATAAATCTGCCGAGCAGTAGACTCAACTTTCAACAATCCCAAATCCGTTACACCCGCACGAATACGGTTCGTATTCGAAAGCGCCAACCGGTCAAGGTCAGCCAATTTTATACGCCGTGCCCCACCTTGCAATACAATCGCAAGCGCCACGCTTGAACCAACACTTAACCCCCCAATACCCACCACGGCATCGTAATAGAGTTTCTGTTCTTCTTTTGTAATTAAATTCATATTTCGCCCCGTACGCACCGTGAAAAAATCATCGTGGGAAAGTATGTGCGACACATTTGAACGCCACGGAAAGTACGCCCATTTACCATGCGCGTGAAGCGGCGCCTTTTTTTGCAAATCAGCTAAATATGCCTGAAAACTTGCCTCAAAATTACCACTGTACACAATAGAAGGGTTTTGAATGCCGAACAATTCACGCAACTGCTCCACATAATCATCGCTCACATTCGCCACCGCCCCAGTCGCCAACAACTTTTCGAACTTTGTGACATCGGCTTTTTTCGAAAGATCAAACAAAACCGGCTCATACGACCCGTCCGGCGAATTTTTCGCGCTGTCTAAGACCGTTTTTAATGTATGCATATCTTTTAAGAAGGATGAATATATTTCGGCTTCAAACCCGGTTTAAAATAGGTGGGATCTTGATATGAACGAAGTACAATTCTCGGACGCATATCTTGCTGCAAATGCGTAGAAGCATCCACGTATTCCAAATTGAGTTTTTGTAAACTCGAAAGCACCCGCTCTGAAATTATTTTCTCCAACAAATTTGAAATCTTAACCCCCGGTCGCAACTCCACGTGAACCTCAAAAAACTGATCCATATTTTTCAAATAATCTTTCTTCATAACAAACTTACCGGTCAAATGTTTATGCAAAGAGCTGTGATCCAAAGCATGTTGAATATGCTGCGGATAAATATTTACCGCGTAAAACACCATAGTGTAGTCACTGCGGCCATGCAAGGCAATCACCGGCAGCTTCCATGACGCGGGAAGTTTCGCAACGGAAACACCGGCCTCCTTTAACTTATCCCTATATTCAGTATACCCATACACGTGACCGGCGTCATGCAAATTAAACCGAATTAAAGGAGTGCCTGAATGGGTGGTATACACCAACTCCTGCCCCACCATTTCCACATAGCGCATGCGTGGGTCATATTGGAATAAATACGGCACCAGTTCGCTGCCGAACATTTTTTTCGCAAGGACAGCATCCGCCTCCAACGCCTGGCGAATGGCAATGGTAAACAATGTTTCGGAACCAATGAGTAACGTTTCTGAAGATCCATACGTGTTAAAAATGGCATGCTCACCCACAATGCCCGCAATGTAGCTTCTCCACGCCTCACTAAAACCTTCACTGCAAAACATGAGCTTCGTGTGATGTTTCTTCCAGTCAATACCCGCCCCTGCCCCAGTCTCCACCACATCTTTTATAAAAAACGGATGCCCTGCCAACACCACCTGGTCGTGGAAACCGGCCTGCGCTTTTACGACCGCCAACACTTGGTCTTTATTATTCCCCACACTCGCCACCGTAATCGGCTGCCCCTTTAATGAAACCATCCAAGTTGGTACCGTAGTAGCCACACCTGAAACATACACCCCCATGGGAAACCCAATAACAAACAGGGTAGATTTTACATCTGTTTCAAATAAACCCTTATACAAAAATTCATGATACAGCGCCGCCTCCACATCTGCCCATGGGGCACGAGGCCACAACGTAGGCGCACCAGACGTACCCGACGACATCGCCACCAAAGAAGAATTGGAAATTTTGCCATCAAAACACCGGGAAGCCAGCGGACATTTACTAATATAGTTGTGCTTATCGGTGTACGGCACGGTAGCAAAATCTGCCTGAGTCTTTATGCTGCCCGGATTTATACCATGTTCTTTTAAAAATGCCTTATACGCGGGCACCCGCACCGCCGCCTCCTGAAAAAGCGCCAACGCCCGAGCAAAGCCCTGTTTTTGCAACTGCGCATCAGAAGTAGCCCGCAAACCCTTTTCATACTTTGAAATATCCGCGCGCAAAAAACCGTGCATGGCAGAAGCACTGGCCGCATCTCCGGTAAAAAATCGCTGTTCGCTCAGTAATGGTTTTTTCGTCGCCATACAAGAATAAAAGAAAGTGTTACGCCATATACGGCAAACCGTTTTTCACCAACGCCACCACAGCCGGTAAATCATGAATAAGCACGCGGTCATCTTTCACCGCCGCAAACACGCGCCGCACGCTCTTGAATAAATCTTTAGAGCTTTCACACAATTTTGTTTCGGCATCTGAGTAATCAACTGCCTGCGAAAGCGTGATAAGCTCGATCGCTAAAAGCACTGCCAAGTTATCAACCACCTTAGCTGCAATAAGTGCTCCATCCGTACCCATACTCACGACATCTTGGTTGTCCGCGTTTGTGGGAATTGAATGCACCGTATGCGGAGTTGCAAAGGTTTGGTTCTGCGCTGCTGTTGAGGTAGCCACAAATTGCAAACCTTGCAGTGCAAGCGTAAGCCCCGGCTTTTTCAAATTCAAAAATGGTGGGAAAAATTGGTTCACGTGTGAGCTTAAAAAGAAGTTCACGCGCCGCTCTGAAAGAAGTGAAAGTTTTGCCAACGGAATTTTAAGTTGATCCATCGCAACCGCCACATAATCACCGTGGAAATTCCCGCCGTGCAAAAACGCGCTATTGGCCGAATCAATAATCGGGTTGTCTGTTACCGAGTTAATTTCAGTCACTATTTGAGCGCGCACATTCGCCAAAGTATCTACTAATGGCCCCAAAATCTGCGGAATGCACCGAAATGAATAAAACTCCTGTACCCCTTCTGGCACTTTATAGAGCGCCTTCTGCACATGGAACCGCTGTTGGAACTGGGCACGATTGCGAAGAAGTTTTGACGAAGCCAAAAGTTCACGAAGCCGCGCCGCCACCGACACCTGCCCTGCATGCGGCCGAACGCCATGCAACACTTCCGAAATACAGTCAGAAAATCCGTGCACAAGCTCAAGCGCCAAAGCTCCCGACCGATGCGCAATGTGCACCAAAGAACTCGCACGCATGCACACCACCGAGGCAATCCCCGCCATAACCGACGTACCATTAATAAGCGCCAAACCTTCTTTTGGTTTCAATGTGTAATGTACGGGCATATGCACTGCCTTCAACGCATCTTTTACCGGCATCACCTTACCTTTAAACCACACCTCCCCCTCGCCAATTAACGCAAGCGCAATATGTGCCAACTGCACCAAATCGCCGCTCGTACCAACCGCGCCATGCTCTGGAATAACCGGAATCATGCGATGGTTAATAAACGACTCCAAGCGATTCACCAAATCCATCGAAACACCCGAATACCCTTTCAACATAGTATTAAGGCGAACAACCATAGCAGCCACTACATATTCACGATCAATTGGATTTCCAATTCCTGCCGCATGACTACGAATAAGGTTTTCTTGCAAAGCTACTAAATCATCGCGACCAATAATGTGCGAAGCCATCGGGCCAAAACCCGTGTTCACCCCGTACACAATCTTGGTTTTCATCTCATCTTTAATAAACTGATGAGCTTTTTGAATACGTTCAACCACATCACCACTGACTCGCACCCGCACTTTAGGGTCAGTTGCTACCGCATAGACTTCTTCCAAGGTGAGTGTTTCGCCGGTAAGTACAACAGTCTTTTGCGCCGAGCCAGCAAAAGAATGCATGGCGGAATTGCCTGTTTTCAAGAGCATTTTCGCGTCAGATTTTTTTGACAATAATTTTTTAGTCATAGGGGTAGGGAAAATTAAAAACAAAACAGCGATGCACGTGCATCGCTGTTTTGTGAGGGAATATGGAAAGAAAATGAACGACCCGTACTAGGAAAAATCCCAGTAAAACCAATAAAATACAATATACTGTGGGGAAATGGGTGTTCAGTAATCATGAGTATTATTATAGCACAATTTTAGAAAAAATCAAGTCATACGGCACCATTCCCATTAAAAAGTCAAATGAGTTTGACATAGAACGAAATAATTATTGGATGTGAAGGATCGATTTCACCTTCTGATCTACTGTCTCTAAGTCTTGGGTTTTATCCAAAAAATCCTCCATTCCAATGTCACGACTCACCTGCTTGTTTTCCCCTTTTAATCCTGGCCATGGGTCTTTCATACTGGATAAAAAGCAAATCTTGGTATCTTTCGTTTTCTCATTCTGCTTAATAGCCAAGGCAACCTCAGTCCCATTGACCCCGGGAGGCATATAAATATCCATCAAAATTAAATCCGGCTGCAGCTTTTCCGCCTTTTCCAAAGCTTCCTTTTCATTCTTTGCGGTGTCAGTTTCAAAACCAGCCTTTTTCAGCTTCAGCGAAATAATCTCACGAAATGACTCTTCGTCATCAACAATTAAAACCAATGGAGGTGTATGCATAAAAAAACCAAACTTATATATAAGAATACGGCAAACAAAACATGCTACGCAAGGCCGTAAAAAGACTCACGAAAGAGTCGACCCTAAATAAATATGAATATGCTCAAGCAAGGTCGATAAATCGTCCGTTTTGCGCAAATACCCGAACGCACCAATCTCCCGTGCCCACAGCCGGTCAGCCCCTTGAAGCTCAAGCTTCGGCTCGCCCAAATTCGTCAAAAAAACTACTTTTATATCTCGAAGCGCGGGGTCTGCCTGCATCTCAAGCATCGTCTCAATCCCCGACTTCCCTGGCATCTGCACATCCATAAGTACAAGCGCGGGTTTTTGTTCCCGCGCCTTCTCCAATGCCTCATCACCACCAGAAGCAGTCAGAATAGTATATCCTGACGCCTCGAGTTTGACAGAAAAAATTTCCCGAAAATCGGCTTCGTCGTCCACAATGAGAATTACTGGCCGTTGCTGCATAAGTATTTTTAGTATAGCATATTAGAAACGCTGTCAAATAAATTAGACAAACAAAGCGAAAAAGATAAAGAAATAATAAAATTAAAGGGTTGAACCTCTCTAGTTATACACATCACTCTATGTCTCATAAAGGCCTTATTATCGAAATTAGAGCTGGCACCGGCGGCGACGAAGCAGCGCTGTTTGCCGGTGATTTGGCGCGTATGTACCAACGATACAGCGCCACGCGCGGCTGGAACTTTTCTATCACCGACTCCAGCGAAAATACACTGGGTGGCTACAAATACATAGTAGCCGACGTAGTAGGTGCCGGAGCATACGATGCCTTCAAGCACGAATCGGGTGTTCACCGCGTGCAACGAGTACCAAAAACCGAAAAAGCCGGCCGCGTCCACACTTCTACCGCATCTGTCGCCGTAATTCCCCACGTAGAAGCACAAGAGGTACACATCAACCCTTCAGACATTGAAGTAACATTTTCCCGTGGTGGTGGCCCGGGCGGGCAAAACGTAAACAAAGTAGAAACCGCCGTTCGCCTCACCCACAAGCCAACAGGCATCGTCATCTCGTCTCGTGCCGAGCGCTCCCAACACGCCAACCGCGAAAAAGCCATGGACATGCTCCGAGCCAAACTCTTTGAGCTCCAAAACCAAAAAACCATAGGCTCCGTAGGCGACATACGCAACAGCCAAATTGGCACTGCTGACCGCAGCGAAAAAATCCGCACCTACAACTTCCCTGACGATCGCATTACCGATCATCGTATTGGGAAAAAGTGGCACAATATCGAAAAAATCCTCGACGGAAGTATGGAAAAAATTGTGGAGGCGTTTGAAAATCAGAGCCAATAGGGTTTAGGGTAGAGCCACTAGAAATACTGAATATAAAATAAAGAAGTAAGAATTAAGGTTTTTAATGCAGTATGCAGGAACCTTTATTCATTATTCTCGATTCTTAATTCATGCCTCCCCTCTGTCATTTAAGGCCGCGAAGCTTAGAATCCACATTCAATAAAAAACAAAGCCCCTCCAATTACAAAATCAGAAGGGCAAATTTATTGAACCACACGAACAACTGAATTACCGAGGTCGGGGTCAAGAATTTCTGTGGTACCTGTAGAAAAATTTGTTTTTATCCATCAGGTAAATGGTAGCAGGAAGAAATACCACCCAACCCAAGAAAACAAAAAATGCTACACCAAAAGCAATACTTCGCGGCAACCCAACCGCCAAGGAAGCGCAAAAGCTGTTCGCAACACTGTAGCAGATTAAAATTGACAACAACGCCAGAACGATTTTGTTGCGACCAACAAAGAAATTCTTGTAGATCACTCCAATTGCTTCCATTCCATCCTGCATAGTCATAATCGCTCCTTAAGACCCAATAAAAGTTTAACAACAAAGATATGAATCCATTCATATCTACTGAGAATAACCATACGCATTCTTATAAAAAAGTCAAAAAACTGCCCCGGGTACACCCAAAGGCAGTTTTCAAAAATATTGTCGCAACCACTGCAGAAAAGCTAAAACTCAATCCCCTGCTCTCTTGCCCAAGCAAAATAGCACTCAGCAGAAACCGTCAAAGAAAATCGTGCTTCGTCGGGTAACGAAATCGGGGCAAGTTTTTGCAAACAAGAAACTGCAAACGTAGGCCGACAAATCATGATTTTTCGACTAAGCGCAGCGATCAAAGCAGGAACAGCGATCTCGCCCAAATCATCACAAATATAATCAAAAGTGGGATGATCACAATCCCCGTGAAGAGAAGATTCCATCATCGAGCCAGAGATAGCGAAATCATTGTCACACTTTCTAAGCAACGGAAACACATGCATCTCAACAAGCATATGCTGGTATGCTTCTCCTTTTGGGGCAAGAAAATAGCATGGAACCCGCTTATGTACCGGATCGCACTGCGCAATCAAAAACCCCTCCTCCTCCAAAAAACGAAGATGATCAAATAAAATGAGTGGAAACGACCAGTGTTTTATTGCGTCTTCGTAAGTAAAAGCTCTGTCTTTGCTCAAAAATCGCCAGATTTCAAATTCTTTTCGTTTGAGAAACGGCTTATACAAAGCAAAAACTGCAATGAACTGCGCGCTTGCAATCATTGCAAGTATCTTCCAAATTAAAAAAACTATAGTCATACCAGGCACTCCTT
Source organism: uncultured Candidatus Saccharibacteria bacterium (assembly GCA_964645125.1). Classification (GTDB taxonomy): domain Bacteria; phylum Patescibacteriota; class Minisyncoccia; order UBA6257; family 2-01-FULL-56-20; genus JBDKGD01. The sequence continues at coordinate 14,809 of CAZXZC010000005.1, forward strand.
CCAAGGTAACTGCGGTTAAAGAACAAATACTTTCCAAAAGACTGTGCTATTTCTATCACACTTACCTATAAAAAGGCAATAATGACAGGTTGTTTTGCATTCCACTGCATTGTCTGATACAAAAAAGCTAGAAGCATATAAAAATATCTTACAAGGCAAGTAAACCCTATTCGCCTACCCTATCTCTCTACATAAAAGGAGTATCACAATATGTATGCATATAGGCGCAGAAGAAAAACCAACCCAAACCAGCTTCACCTGCCATTTGGCACAGAACACGCAGCAGAAGTACAGGCCAAGCCAAACACTACTTCACAGAAAAAACAAAGAACACTCGGATTCACCTTATATGTAAACGGCGAAGCAATCGACGAAGAAGAGTACACCGAAGAAGAACGAATACAAGAAGAAGCAGTATTTAGAAAAATGCTCTCAAAAAAACACCCGAAACGAAAAAAGACTATCTGGGACACATAAAAAACCGCCCATTCGAAAAATGCAGGGCGGTTTTTATATGAAACGAAATTTTTTGTCTACTATTGGCCACTCGTAGTTAATCCGTCAGCTGGCTAATGGAAGCCTTTGCTATGCCCTAGTTTTACTATTGGCTAGTGGCCATACCCTATTCGCTTGCCCTTACTTTTTCAGCGTAAACTTCGTGTAGCTGGGCTCATGCGCCACCAATTCCTCTGGTTTGAACCATACGCCAATCTCCACCTCCGCTTCTTCAGGAGTTCCAGAAGCATGAATGAGGTTAAAAATACCAATGTTATGGGCATCTGCGTGAGCATACGACATGTGTGCGTAGTCGCCGCGAATGGTACCCGGGGCGGCTGCTTTGGGCTCTGTTGAACCTATCATCTTGCGAACCACCTCCACAATACCCACTCCTTCAAACGCAATAGCTACAATCGGACCAGAGGTAAGCATTGAAATCATCAAATCACGCACATGCTGCCCGCGCCGCTGTGCCAAATCTTCCGTGTAATGCTTTGAAGCAGTATCTTTTTCAGACACCAACAACTTCATACCCACCATCTTTGCCCCAACCCGTTCAAACCGAGTTAAAATCTCGCCCACAATGCCACGATCAAGCGCGTCGGGTTTCAAAAGTACCAATGTTCGTTGTAATTGCATAGTAGAATGCATTATGCCAGAAATTTAACAAAAACGCAACGTACAAGAAGTAAGAATTAAGAAGTATGAATAAAGGTTTTTCTGCATTATGCAGATCGTTAATTCACAATTCTTTATTCTCTATTCTGGTTTATTTCTTTTCAACGATTTTCAAATGCAACTCATCAAGCTGTGACTTCTCAACCGCGGCCGGCGAATGCATCATCAAGTCTCGCCCTTCGCCATTTTTGGAAAACGCAATAACCTCACGAATGTTTGGTTCGTTCAAAAGAAGCATTGCCAACCGATCAAACCCCCACGCAATACCACCATGCGGAGGCGCACCATACGAAAAAGCAGTGAGCATATGCCCAAAATTCTTAAGGATGTTTTCGGTTGTATGGCCCATAATCTCAAGCACTTTAGTAAGCCCTTGCGCGTTGTGGTTGCGAATACTTCCACCTCCAATTTCAAAACCATTAAGCACAACATCATATTGCGTCGTTAAAATGTCCCCGATATGCTCCTTGTGAAGCAACCACTGGCGATGTTCTGGAATTGCCGCTGAAAACGGATTATGCGTAAACGTCCAACCCCCTGTGTCAGATTTTTCAAAAAATGGAAAATCTACCACCCAGCAAAAAGCCAATAGGTTAGGATCGTTTTTGTCCGTGCGAATATCAGGCCGGTCACTACCATACTTCTCCATTGCCTCTTTGTATGAAATACGAGGGAACGGAATTTCTTGAATCCTTTTTTCTGGAAACAAGTTTTGCACCAATTCAATCAAGAGTTGTTCGTTCAATGCCATCACATCCTCTCGCTCCACAAAGCTCATCTCCAAATCAAGCTGAGTAAACTCTGGTTGGCGGTCACCGCGACTGTCTTCGTCACGCAAACAGCGCGCAAACTGAAAATATCGCTCAAATCCCGCCACCATCAAAAGCTGTTTGTACTGTTGTGGAGATTGCGGTAATGCATAAAAGGTCCCTGGCTCAATGCGAGCAGGCACAATAAAATCACGCGCGCCTTCAGGGGTCGATTTTGTCAAAAGCGGTGTTTCGATATCCACAAAATCATGAGTGCTTAAAAAATTGCGCACAAATTGCATCATCGTGGCCTTGGCGCGAATATTTTTTTGCAACCGGGCTCGGCGCAAATCAAGGTAGCGATACTGCAAGCGCACAGCCTCATCAATCTCTTTGCCATCCGTGCCTACCGAAAACGGCAACGTCTCAGCCTCGTTTAACACCGTAAACTCAGTAGCCTCAAGCTCTATGGTTCCAGTTGGAATGTTCGCATTCACCATCTTATCTGGCCGCTTGTTTACTTTGCCTGTAATACTCACCACCCACTCGCTCCGGAGGGCAGCTGCAGCCACGTGACACTCTTTATCTGGCGTAAACACCACCTGCACCACACCAGTGCGGTCACGTAGATCCAAAAAAATTAACTTGCCATGATCGCGGCGAGTATCCACCCACCCCGAAACCGTTACCGTCTCGCCCGTTTTAGAAACAATGTCAGAAATAAGAGTTCGCATATATAGCCAATAGGGTTTAGGGTATAGCCACTAGCGTAATACAATGTTATTGATATCTGTATAAAGTTTTTTCTAAACCCTATACCCTAGTGGCTAATTACTAGTGTATCTATTTGCTATACTATACGTATATGTTGGAATTTTCGCAACTCATGGCTCGCCTGTTTGTGGCACTGGCAGTGGGCGCAATCATTGGGTTAGAGCGAGAAGCAATCGGTAAAGAAGCGGGCATTCGTACCTGCGCAAGCATCGCGGCTGGCGCTGCCTTATTCACCCTCATCGGCATTCAATTACCATTTTTATTAGGCGCCTACGCTCCAGTAAGTGAAATCATCGCCCACAACAGCGGGTACTTGGCCATTATCGGCAACATCGTCGTTGGTGTAGGTTTTTTAGGAGCGGGCGTTATTATCAAAGGCCAAGATCATGTGCACGGCTTAACCACCGCGGCTGTTGCCTGGACAACTGCAGCACTCGGTATTTGCGCGGCACTCGGAATGACCAAATTCGCCATCTCCGCCAGCGCGCTCTTGGCAACCATTTTATACCTCCTGCGCTCATTAAGCGTTAAAAACGCACTGGCAAACACAGCAAAGAAAAAGCGCAGCATATAAAAAGCTGCGCTAAAGGCGTACGCCACAAACTAATCCATGCCAGGCCACGTGTGAACAAGAAAAGATCGCAACTCTCGACTACGGTCGGAAGAAAAAAATGGATCGATAATGGATCCACTTAACCCAATCAGTGTTACCAAATCACTCTCATCTACACAGTGACCCATCACAACTCCCAAAAAAGAACCATCGGGAGTAAACACAAATGACCCAGAAAACTCATGCCGTTCTAAATCCAAGGGATTGACCAAAAAACGACCATTCCCAGAGCCAGACAAAGAAGTGGCAACAACAGGGTCAATCGTGCACTCATCGCAAGACACATGAAGCATACCCACAATGCAAGACTTCCATGTTGCTAAAAAAACGCTCAACTGAAACGGCCTCTGCTGATACCGCTCGACAGGCATGTGGCTATTATCATCAACGATCATGAGTACTAGTCCATCCTGCGGACGAAGTAAAAAATCATCCTTGATAACGTCGCGCGCGCACGACCACTGATATGTTTTACCATCAAACCCACGCTTCATGAAAAAAACCTCCGAATAAAACCAGGAGCGCTTGGTTTTAACATTTCGTCAAAGGGAATAATGACCAAAAGCAGGTTTGGGCCAATCAATAACCCGCTGGTAATCTTGATTGTGGTATCCACCAAGCCATAAATCCCCTTATGAAAATCACAAACAGGCACCTCGCCAAACACCACACACACGATTCGCGGCGATATGGTTTTCAAAACAGATTCTTCCAAAGACTTACGAATTTTTCTTAGATCTGGCATAAAAACCTCCACGGAAATTAAAATTGCAAAATCGCTAGCATTAGAAATAGCGAAGTTTCCAGTGTAAGTCAAATAGCAAAACCCCCTCCGATAAGGAGGGGGTTTTGATCTTCATACTACTGGTCATTCGTAAGCCGGATTCTGTAATCAGTGGAAATCCACTGATGGTGACAATTTATCTTATGCTGGCAATTACTTGCCATGCTCTTTGCGGCACTCCCTTTTTTGCAAAAGGGCACGGCCTTGCACTCATGTAAGGATTTAGCCGTTGCACCCGCATGGTTACCCATGCGACTCACCCTTCAATAAAGAATCGGGTGCTTTTCCTTTTCAGGATGAAAGCGTCTCTGTTCGCACCTCGTGCCTTACGACAGACGGCTGTTAGCCGCTACATACACCTGCCTTTTACAGCAGTGAGTGTCCGGACTTTCCTCCCCACTAAAAACACTTTCGCATTTGAAGCAGAGCTGTCACCGTGAACAACCAGCACCATAATTATACTACACTTCAAAAAAACGTCAAATATTAGAGCGTAAAACCTGAAACATGAAGCATAAATCCTGGAATATCCAAAATATCAAATTCTGCAATTTACTTTCACGATCTACGTTTTAGGCTTTAGGTTCTACGACCTATTGACTTTTTTATTGAATTTTTTATAAAAAATAGATTCCGGCTCAGCGGCCTTAAATGACAGAGGGGGGCATGAATTAAGAATCGAGAATAATGAATAAAGGTTCCTGCATACTGCATTAAAAACCTTAATTCTTACTTCTTTATTTTATATTCAGTATTTCTAGTGGCTCTACCCTAAACCCTATTGGCTAGTTACTTATAATACACCCGATTCTCCACTCGAAAATCTAACTGTGAAAACGTAGTAAACTGCCCCTTGGCTTGCAACGCCGCAATGCCAGCCAGCGCGCTATCTGGGGCAAATCGCAAACTAAACAAAATGGTGGGGCCACCATACACCCGTACCCGCGCCTCCTGCAAACTTGCATCCTCAATCTCTAACACGCTCACCGGTACCCGCAACTTTGCCAAACCCATCAAAAGTGAAAGTACGTGGCTACGCACTGCCTCATTCTCAAACACCGGCACGCCTGGTGCCAAGCGCGAAGTCGCCACCTCATCGACAAACGGCACCAAATACCCCTGCACCGCCGGACTTTTGCGCACTACAATCCCCTCGGCGTCAAACCACCAACACTCGCGAGCCCCAAAAGACGCAGCAGCTGGTACAGGTACAGCAACCGGCACCGAAGACGACGTACTCGTAGGCGTGGAGTCAGTCGACGAAGAAACAGATGTAGCTGTAATTGACTGTTGACTTTGAATCCCTAAACTCTCATTACTCTGTACTGATTTTTCATTACTGTCTACTGAATTACTCATTACTGCTCTTTGGCACCACACTCCATAAGGAATGCGATCCTCTACCGTAAAAAAAATTTTTTTTGAAAGAAAATCGGCCGTCATATCCACTCGCTTAATGCCCAATGTCCCATACGAAACAGGTGGAGTAAACCCAATCCATGAAAGAATATTGTCACTTCCAAGGATGTGAGTGAGAAACGAACGCCCTCCAACAATCGCCTGCATATCGGCAGCTAAAATTCTTTGGCCCGATTCATCAAGTCCTGACACCGAAACACCAGAAACACGTAAAAACGGAGAGTAAAAAACTGCCCACAACAAAACAATAAGTCCGCCCCATCCCAGCACAGAACCAACAAAAAATAAAAAAATGCCGCGTCGCATTTTCCTACGCTGGTGAACTTCTTCAAAATATCGCTCGATGTGCTTTGCCATAACGTACGTTACAATATCTGCACCGCAGAATATGCGAGTATCTGTGTTTTTACAAAAGGAAATGCAGTATTAAACACCAACACAAGCGCGATAATAGCCAACAGTGCCGTGCCACGCACCAATACATCCGAATGCACCTGAGCCCGTGCCACAACAAGCGCACCCCCCCACACGCCCAACATAATAGTGGCAAGAATACAAAGAATCACAAACACAAAACTCGCTGGATTCCCTACAATTGTTTGGAGTGCCACAGCAACAGTATCCGAAAACGAGCCGCCAGTTTCTGGGACAGTTGGTGACGGTACTGCAACAGACTCGCCCAAAGCAGCAGGCGCGCCAACAGAAGTCTCAACTACAGCAGGTGCAGGGGCAACGGCACCAGGAGTACGAACAGGCCCCTCACGCCCTGAAGAAGCAGAAGAAACTGGCAAACTACCCTCAGAAACTCGAGTAGGAACAGCAAAAGTTTGTGGGGTGCCGAAAAATTGCACTACAAACACCGCCTGACGCCCCTCATACATACCCACAGCCGTTGCAATCCCAACTTCCGTAAAGTCAGACCGCACAATGTTGGCTCGATGACTCGGAGATGCCATCCATGCCCGCTCAACATCACTTGAATCTACAAAATTAACCGCCAAATTCTCCCCTGCCTGAACGTACGAATACCCGGCCTGGTTCAACCAGTGCCACGGCGTCACACCAACTGGGCTCGTATGAGCAAAATAACCCTGTGCTGCCATATCCTGCGCTTTGGCACGAGCTGCCGCCACAAGCTTCTCATTTACTGCTAACGGTTTTTGCTGTACCGCCGCTCTATCTTCATTCGTAAGACCCACTAACACATTTGGCAAAATCTCGCCTAAAAACCGCGCATTCGGAACAACAACCACGATGTACAGCAAAAATAAAATCTCTAGTCCCATAATCGCTGCCACGCATCCCAAAAAAACATCCGCCCCAAACACGTGAGGCCGGTGGTCATTACCTGGATGAGGCAAAAAATGATCTCGAAACCAAGAAAACATATAGAATATATTATGCCACAGATTAGCCAATAGCCAATAGTTTTAAAAAAGTCATTAGGGTGTAGTCAATGGCCAATAGTAGACAAGCGGGGCCAATAATCAAAGCCGCTCGTACGAGCGGCTTTGGTTTCATTTTCTATAAGCACCATACCCTATTCGCTATACCCTATTTACTAGATTAAGGCAGCTGCGGTACCGGCAAATCAAGCTCAGCACACAAAATCTTGTTAATCCATCGCTGAGTCGTTTTATATACATACCCCGTTGGAGTTTTTTCATTCGGCAAACCAAATGAAAGCCATGGAACCAAGACCTCTTTCGAATACTTCAACTGGAACCGATCAACTGCGTTTTTGGTTAATGGGCCAAAATATCCAGTTATCGGAATATTGGTACCCAATTCCTTGTTCAAAAATTCCTGCAATTTTTTCACCTTGGCCACATCATTTTTCCTCCCTACGCCCATATAGTTGTCGAACGTAATACCACACGAAGTGGTTGCGCCCAATACCTGACCAACCGGAGCTGAAGCTGGTGCAGGAGTTGAAGGGCCAGGGCCATTCCCCACCGTCACACCACTTACCGCATTACCTCCACCGGCATTACTGCCACCACCACCGCCACTGCTACCTCCGCCACCCCCACCCCCGCCAGCTGGTGGATCTACTGGGGTTGTGGTAGCAACCGTAAATGAAGCACTCGCGGTGTTATTTTCCAAATTTGACTCCATAATAGAATCTTCTTCGCTATTACTGATACTGGTTGTTGCATTGTTCGTAACTACCGTACCAGCCTGATTCTGCCCAACAGTTGCGGTAATAAAAAGCGTTTGAGGAGTCTGGGAAGTAACATCACCTACCGTCCACACCCCTTCAGCATACTCACCTACAGTCGTGCTGGCAGAGACAAAGGAAACACCAGACGGGAGAACATCGGCAACAGTTACACCTGGCGCTGTGGTGCTGGTGTTATTAGCAACCGTAATGGTGTAGACGACGGAATCACCTACCTTTGGGTTTGAGTTGCTTATTGTTTTAGTAAGTGCAACATCGGTTACTAAATCAGTCCCCTGACCGGCGCTCAAACATACAACTTTTACATCATCCAAAAACGTCCCTAAAGTGTTTGAGTTTCCTGCATCGGCAAATTGCAATCGAGTGGTAGCGCTGTCGGCTGGCAAAATATAGGAATATTCACTCCAAGCAGTGTTCTTATTTTCACTACCATCAAGTTCAAGCGTATCTTGCAACAAGTTGTTCCAGCTAAATGCTAAACGGTTTTCCAAAATACCTGACCGAGGACGCGCAGAAAATGAAAATGTTACCTGATAGGTACCACCAGGAATAGTTGGTAAATCCTGAAAAATACGCACTGAAGCCGGATACGTAGTACGAGATCCATTTGGACCAAACCAGTCTGAATCAAGCTCAGTAAGCTGATTGCCATCCTTGGAAACAAAGAAATTGCTTCCATGGTACTCAAGAAATGCATTGACTGGCTGACCCTCTTGAGCCTCATCAACCCACTGCGCGCCCCACCCAGAAGCAGCGGTATCAAAAATACCCCACCCAGCCTCATCAACCACAACCGGAGTTTCAAAACTGCCATTGGTAACCAAGTTTGTTTGTGGATTACATACTCGCTCATCACCCTCTTGAGCCACCGCAGCAGAGGCAATGGACACTTGTGAAACAAGAAGTAAAAACATAAGAACCCCCGAAAAAACCTTAGGCACCGAATGTGAATTTCCCATAAAAATATTCATTTTATTATTGATATCATACCGAAAACAGGAGAAATCCCCCCGTCCGATAATTGGCGGAATTATTACATAAGCCCACATTCCCGTCAAACGCAAAACAGTAAGTCCCGTATCTGTACAGATACGGGACTTACTGAATACTCAAACACAAAAATAGGCTTATAAATCAATATACGTGTCAAGATAGTGAACTGCTACTCCACCAAACGAAGCGTTGGGGCCAAACTGCTGGTTTATATACCCAATTTGCTCTGCCAGCTCTGCCTTCGATAATCCATAAAACGTTACATAATCAGGGTCAACGGGCCCAGTTTCTTGAGCCACAATCACCTTTACATTCGTACCAACCGCGCCATTCACCTCAGCTTGAGAAATCGCAATCGTCCCATTATTCCCATATGCAAAGTTACGGTACGCCATAATAATGATCTTTGGGTTTTTCAACACGCTCATACTACGAACGAGGTGGTTGTACGTGTAATCACTCACTCCATTTAGGGTAACTTTTGGTGTCCATTTCTGCGTTGAGTCGTAGAAATGTGGGATCACAAACGTAACCATAAAATCATAGTTCTTGGCTCGCAAAGCCACGGTGTTTGTAAAATCAACAAAATCAGTCAACACCTGGGTCTTTTTGCTCTCATACTCGGGCAACAAGTACGGCTCTACATCATACTGAATACCACGAAACTTAGCCGCATTAGTTGCATTATAATTTGCCACAAAATCTAACACCGCATATCCCTTGTACCGATTCGCCGATTTTGCCCAATCACGCCAGCCGGCCTCGGCATCGACATGCAGGTTCTTTTGATTGGCAAGGGTGATAAATCTTGAAACTGCCTGGGTATAGTTTGCCAGCTTTTGCTGCTTCGCAGGCCCCTCTGGCATATTGTAAATATCAATATACTCATCAATCGTCACATACACCACATTAAAGCCACCAAGCGCCGCCTGATCGATATAATATTGCATACCAGCTGCTGAAAGCTCGGAAATTGGGGTCCAAATCCACGTTCCCATCTCACGATTTACCGGAGCTGGCGCTGGAGGCAATGGTGGTGTCGAGGTTGCAGTAGAAGTTGCGGTCGAAGTAGAGGCAGGAGGAACCGGAGGAGGTGGAACAACCGTAGTGACTGTTCTATCAGAATGCACACACGCATCGGTGCCGTTATTGGCAGTTAAACATGCTTCATTGGTAACATCGTTTGCCCCAAGAGCCGATATCCGTTTGGTAGTTAATGAAATTTGAGCTTGAGCCCCGGCAGCCAAATTTCCAAGCTTCCAATAATAGCTCGACCCCAATGAAGGCGCCGGACTCGCTGAAACAAAGGATTCGCCATCAGCATAATAAATGGACAAACTTGCCGTATCGCAGGTAGACAAACCAACATTTGAAGCTGTCAAAGAATATACCAACGTCCCCGGTCCACTAACCGATCCGCTAACCAAAGCAAATTTCAAATCTAACGCGCACCCCGCAGGAGCAGTAGCAAGAAGCGGCAACGAGACAGTTTTACCTGGCATGCCAGGCTTAGTGGTGCCCACATCCACCGATGGCGAGGTGTATTTTTGGGGCGCCAACTGGACATCAACATGTTGTTGATCGTAATCAGCAAGAGGAACTCCTCTGTAAATATTAGTAATGATGCTTGAGAAAAATCCCCCAAACATAGAGATTAAAAGCACGCTCAAAAACACGGCGCCAACAACGCCAAATGGCCTCCAATACTTCAAAAAGATACTACGCATATCAAAATGAGTAAATGAAGAAAAAAACATTTTAAAAGTAAGTGAGGTATTCATAAATGATAATAAGAAAAAACGAGGGAAGAATAAACTAGACCCTGTCAATTACTCCTTGGCGTTGCCACTTCTGCCACCGAACTTCATGATTCTTGTAAAATCCCCAGAGCGACTTAACCAAAGCATTATACTCTACAAATGTTGAAAGGTAAAACAAAAGCCAACCGATAGGAGCCATAAGCAAAAAAGGAATATTTCTACGATTCGCTTCATCAGTCGACATTTGTACCACAAACATAGAGCTCACAACAACAATTCCGGATAAAAACGAAAGGAAGTCATGCGTAAGAGAAGCATATATATATAAAAATAATATAAAAATTAGCTCTCCGAACAACTGCACTTCACCAAATAAAGCAAGCGGTAAAACCACCCAACTTAACACCTTATTATGATTTCGGTTTGGACTAAAAAATAAATATTTATGGTCTCTAAATGTTTCAAAACGGCCACGCTTCCAACGCAACCGCTGACGCATTAACCCCTGCAAATCAACCGCTCCTTCCGTATAAACAACCGCATCTTCCGCATATACAATACGCATTCCCGCAGCCTGGATACGCACTGAAAGCTCGATATCCTCAGTAATATTTTTTGGATTATACAACCCAATTTTATCAAATACTTCGCGCCGAAAAGCGCCAGCTGCCCCACCAATAATATAAATAGTGTTTAATACCGAATCTGCGCGTTTAAAATAAAAAGAAAATAAAAATTCCAAATACTGAATCGTGCCAAGAATGGTTTTAGTATTTCCAATCTTCACATTTCCCACCGCGGCCATCACCGTAGGATCTACAAAGCAACGAACAAAATTTCTTACGGCATTACGCGTTACAATACAATCCGCATCAATGGACATAATAATATCTCCAGTTGAAAGTAATATGCCGGCATTAAGAGCGTTTCCTTTACCACCATTTTCTTTATAGTGATAAACGATTTTTTTTGAAAATTCCCTACCCGCGACCCGAGCCTCATACTCGGCGATAAATGCGCGAATAAGAGCATCGGAGTTATCAGTTGATCCGTCATTAACAATAATAATTTCTAAATTCTCATAGGTATTTTTTAAAAGAGATCGAACGGTTGTGAGAATACCAACTTCTTCATTCCAGGCTGGGATTACAACAGAAACTTTAGGCTTATACGCAGGAAGTATTCGACGGTATCGAATAGTACGAAGCATAACCTGCAAATCATAAAATGGACTCAATGCCATATACACGAAATACTTCGTCAGTAACACGCTCGCAAAAAAAACAATAACTAATCGAAACACTGGAAAACTTTTGTTTTCAAGCGGCTGCCATAAAAAAATCGAAGCAATAATAGTCGCGGTTGCTAAATACAGCACAACATATAAAACCCCTTTCCGTATAAGATTATTTCCGATTATTTTTGATTTCATGGTGAAGAAGCTGAATAAAAAACCTCACCCCAACATTGAGGAAAAAAATAAGCACCAAAAATAGAACGACTAGTTTATAAGAATCCGCTTGAATAAAAGACATAACATATTTTGAAAAATACACGGCCGCAAACATCAACACAAAAAATCCGGAAAAAAAAGAATACCAAAAGAATGGGCGCAAACGAAGAATCCGCAACAATGATGGCCGCGGTGGATACAACAGGGCGCTTCGATCCATATCAACTTGATAATGCTGATTTTCCATAAACACAAAACGTTTGCAAATTATAATACAAAACTATGAGAAGTCAAAAAAATAATTTATTAAAACGCCCAGCAACGCCTATTAAGCTTTGCTGGGCAAAATCACCACTTGCCAAAATTTCTATACCCGCCGAAATTGCACTATGCTTGTTGCATCAGAGCAAACAGCAGTGGGCCAAGTAACTCAGGGTCATGGCGAGCAACCAAAGAATCGGATTTCCACAAAGGAGCAGAGACAATTCGCGCATCAGAAAACTCACCAGGTAAAATTAACGATTTTCCCTCCTGTGAGTATTTCTGAATTGCAGCTTCGGATGGCAAAGCGTTGTTGGCAATAATCCCAAAAATCCTTCGACCAATAATGTCCTCAAGAATCGAAGCATAGGTCAAAGGATTGCAATCCTTCATGCCACTGCCCTCTGTAACTAAATTACAAATAAAGAACAATGGCGCAGACGAATCCCTCACGGCATCTACAATCCCTACAGGCAAAAAATTTGGCATAACACTGGTATAAAAACTCCCAGGTCCAATGCAAATGATATCTGCCTGCTTAATTGCGTTAATTGCCTGTGGATATGCATCAACTGGTGGGTCAAGAAACAAACGACTAATACCAAACCCGCGTTGCAACATACAATCAACCTCAACTTCTTTTGTTGCAACCACCAATTGATCAGTGTTGGGGCAAATACAATCCGCGCACAAAGTGCTCGAAAAGATAGATACAGGAGCAATCTGCCCCTGAATAGAAAGTATTTGTCCCAAAGCATCGAGGGCAGATTCATAACTGCCATACATTTCTTCAAAAACCTTTAAAAGCAAATTTCCTGCATTATGGCCAGGAAAAACCGTATGATTGATTCGTTTGAGAAGAATCTCTGATGCAAAAACAGAATTTTTCGCAAGAGCCAAAAAACATTTCAAAATGTCTCCCGGCGGCAAGATATTAAAACTATCACGCAAAGTCCCAGAGCTCCCTCCAGAATCAAACATCGTGACAATAGCACTTAAACGGAGCCATGGATTATTCTTCAATCCAGGCAGTAAAGCCATTGGCATTCCCGTTCCACCACCAAGACACGCAACATTCAAGCGCTTAGAAGAAAAAACCATACAGCACCTTCTTTCTCTCTATAAACTATAAAAATAAAGCTGACTATATTAGCTACCAGCAAAATTCAAAAATGTCAATACAAAACAAATAATTAAGTTTTGATAAAAAATACCCTAAGGAAAAATAAGCTGTAAAATCCACAAGTAGGGGTTATTGACAAATAAATAAAAAAATGATAAAAAGAAAATCCTGGTTTTTCAGCGTGAAAAACAAACCCTTAACTAGATCTTTAAAAAAGGAGTGGCGCAGATATGAGATCATTCATAGAAAGAATGTTCGGGTGGTTCTGTCTGATTTTGCTGATATTTTTGGGTATAGGAGGCTTCATTTACCTGACCAAATTACAGTCAACAAATACAGAAAAAAGAATTGCTGAAGCCGTCTCGGCAAGCCAAAAAAAGGCCGATTCAAAAAATGTCGTCTTCAACATTTCTGAAATAAAAATCACTGACGAAAACAGCAAACTTTCGTCGGAAGCAATAATCCCCTACATCGCCGATGCACTGCTTTCGGGTGGAGACTTCACCGCGAACAACACCAAACCAGGAGTTGCTCTAGCAGTCAAAACATCAGGGCAAGGGAATCTATGCACAATCATAGTGGAGGGAACCACTAAAAATGGCCAACATTACCAATGCGTGGCCGAAACAAACAATATGGACCAAGAAACAAAAACTGCCTACGCCAAACAATACGAGATTCCAGAAGAACCATGCGAGAGTCTCGAAAAACGAATCATGGCAAAAATAATTTATGAAAAATTAAAATGCCAACTTACCGCAAACCCACCAGTAGAGTGAAATGACTAACTAACCCAACCAAGGAGCTGCTCCCGAGCAGCTCCTTTTTATGTTTCTGTTTTTTTACCAATAGGCTAGCTATTTGCTATTCACTATCTTCTCCTTTCCTCCCACGTACGGGCGCAACACCTTCGGGATTACAATCGAACCATCTGCCTGCTGGTTATTTTCTAAAATCGCAATAATAGTGCGCCCCACCGCAAACACCGTTGCATCATTCATGTGCACCAACTCCGTTTCGCCGCTTGTTCGCTTCACTCTTGTTTTTAAGCGTCGCGCCTGGTAGTCGCCTACATAATCACTTGAATGTGTTTCACGGTACACCCCTTGGCTTGGGATCCATGTTTCAATATCAATTTGCCGTCTGTCGGGAGCGCCCATATCCCCCGTGCACACCGAAATTACCCGATGTGGCAACTCCAAACTTCGCATCAAATACTCTTGAATAGCTACAATAAAATCCTGCTCCGCACGACCCATTTCTTTCGTAGTAAACGACTCAATCTCAACTTTATCGAACTGGTGCATGCGCAAAATACCTTTCACATCACGGCCGTAACTGCCCGCCTCACGGCGAAACGCAGTCGAAAACCCTACATACCGAACCGGAAGCGAATTTTCCGGCAATGTTTCATCCATATGCAAGGGCCCAAGCGTATGCTCCGCGCTACCCACCATATACACATCGTCACTGGGAATATAATATCGGTCTTCCGTGGGCTCCAGCCGCGCCATACGCGCAAACACCTCAGGCCGAATCATTACCGGTGGCACCACAGGCACAAAAGAAGCAGCTGATCCTGTAAACCCAACAGACTGAGCAATTTCTTTCAAAATAGTTTCATTCGTTAAAACCGCCATCGCATGCGAAACAAGCGCGAGCTCCAAAAGCGCCGCATCTCCTTTTAAGTATGAAAAGCGTGAACCGGAAACCTCCGCTGCCTTCTGGGTATCAATAATCCCCAAAGCTTCACCCAACTGCATATGGTCACGCACCGCAAAATCAAAAGTGGCAGGAGTGCCCCACGTACGAACCACCACATTTTCATTTTCATCTGCCCCTACCGGCACATCGTCATCTGCTAAGTTTGGCAACTGCTTCAAAATCGCATCACGCTCGCCCTCCACGCCAGTCAGCTGCTCCTCCAATTTTTTGATCTCCTCTTTATTCGCCTGCGCCTCTTCGATTTTGCGGGCCGCGCTCAACTCTTTTTGTAAGCGCCGCTTTTCATCAAGCTGCTGGGTAAGCGCCCGCCACTGGCTATCGAGCTGTGTAAACGAGCCCACCAACTCCGGGTTGGCTTTTTTATCTGCCAACTTTTTACGCACCACATCTGGTTGTTCCCGCAAAAGCGCTACATCTAACATAGTAATTCCCAGTGTATAAAAAAAAGGCTTCCTTGCCAAGAAAAAGAAAGCCCCGTAGGCGAGTATTGCCTACAGGGGTAAAATCAAAAAATCGAAACAGCTCTCAAGAATTCAAGGGGCCAACAACTGGCCGCGACTCAAGAAGCTCGAGAATACCATCAAGCGACCTACCAACCTCCATGGCAACAGGACAATTTGCTTGAGTAGCTCGAACAACAAAAAGAGCAATCACCAAGACTTCAAAATATTTCTGGTTGCGATGAATACAGGCCGACTCTGTAAGAACACAATCCG
>CAZXZC010000006.1:0-2959 GCA_964645125.1 uncultured Candidatus Saccharibacteria bacterium
CACAAACACAAGTGGGGAATTTGCTACGCCAGTTATCCACGAACTCCTAAATGAGGGAGTGAAGGTGAATATAACTGCTGTATTCACCCCAGAACAAGCAGTGCATGTATTGGAGGGGATTAACCCTCAAACACCATTCATCCTATCGGTATTTGCTGGTCGAATTGCCGATACCGCTGTTGATCCGGTTCCAATAGTAAGAAAAATAAAGAAGATGATGGTGGGAAGAGGTGAGTTGTTGTGGGCTAGTACGCGTGAGATTTTGAATATTCGTCAAGCAAGCGACGTGGGGGCGGATATTATTACAGTCACGCCGGAAATTCTAAAAAAACTTCGGTTCATAGGAATGGACCTACATGACCTATCACGTGAAACGGTACGTATGTTTTATGAAGACGCGAAGGCAGCTGGCTTTAAGATAGAGGCGGGATAGCTAAAAAAGTAACGGGTAATCTCTTTAGTAAGGAGATTACCCGTTTTAATATGTTTGGCAGTATTTAAGGGTTTGAAGTGCTCTGTAGTTGCTGGGTAACCCCACCCAAAAGGACGTTAGCATGCTCTTTCAGCCACGTAGAAACTCCAGTTTCCCAAAGTGAATACTGGGGGTCTTGTGAGGGGTTTGTGGGAATAGCTCCTAAAGGATCGTTTTTATCCACGTAATGCAAAACATCATGAATAGCACCAGTACCATCAGTGTACACTCCATTCAACATTGGTTTATTTGGGACATCAAGTGTTCCAGCAGCAGCGAATTTCTCTGCGGGGTACTGCTTCACTGCTTCAACCATAAATGCGTTCCAAATAGGCACTGCGGCTAAAATACTCGAACCCTGTCGCACCATCGGAGTGTTGTTATTGTTTCCAGCCCATACACCAGCTACCAAAAATGGAGTATATCCAACAGTCCATGCATCTCGGTAATCGTTACTGGTACCGGTTTTAAGCGCTACATCATATCCAGGGATGGTGGTGAGCGATAGACTCCCCGAAAAAAGTTCTGCGCGCAAGCTCGAATCAGATAAAATGCCGTTAATAACCCGAGGATATTGTGGTTGTGCCACAATCTCAGTATTTTCCTTAAAGTGTTCAATGATCTGCCCCTTATTATCTTTCACCTCCAGAATAGTTGTTTGTGGGTGTTTTGCTCCCTCTTGTGCCAGCACGCTATACGCTTGGACAAGATCAGTTAAATGCACCGCTCCGCCTCCAAGTACAAGCGAGAGCCCATATTGATTTGGATCTCTTAATGTGGAAAGCCCATATGTTTGGAATTTAGTAATAACATCCCGAAGTCCTGCTAAATAAAGTGTTTTTACCGCAGGAACGTTCAAGGAGAGTGCAAGAGCCTTTTTTAAAGGCACGGGCCCGCGAAACACATGGTCAAAGTTCTCTGGATGGAAGCACGATTGCGTATCTTTTGAAAAATCAACAACCGCCGAGCAATCAGGATTGGTAGAAAATTCGGTTGGTGCATCAAAAATTAAAGAATCTGGCGTATATCCTTTTTCAAACGCTGTCATATATACAAATGGCTTTAAGGTTGATCCTGGTTGGCGAAGTCCCTGAGAAGCAACATTAAAGTTGCCATCATTCTCTGTATCGAAGTAATCACGGGAACCAACGAGTGCTAAAATCTGTCCAGTTTTAGGATCTTGAGCCACCAATGCTGCGTTTTTTCCCTTGTATAATTTTTCATTTCGCTCGGCGCCTTTTGACACTGCAGATTCCGCTGCTTGTTGTAAGTTCCAATCCAAAGTGGTGGTGATACGAAGCCCTCCTTGCTTCAAGAAGTCACCTCCGTAAATCTCGTTATATTCAGCAAGTTCATCCAGTACCATGAATACAAAATGTGGCGCTTTTACTCCGGTGCCGCGCTGCATAAACGACAATGGCGCTGCAATTGCTTGCGCATATTCTTGTTCGCTGATTTTACCACTCGACTTCATTTCGGAAAGTACAAGGTGTTGGCGTTTTATCAAATCTGGCAAATGACTTCCCCACGGTGAGTAGCGACTTGGTGCCTTGGGAATTGCTGCGAGGATTGCGCTCTCGGCAAGCGTAAGGTCTTTTGCGGATTTCCCAAAAAATGCTTGCGATGCTGATTCTACGCCATAAATAGTTGGCCCATAGGGGATTTCATTTAAGTATAACTCTAAAATTTTATCTTTTGTGTAAAACTTACTAATTTGGACCGCCAAAATAAGCTCTTTTAACTTTCGAGTAGGAGTCTGTTCATCGGTAAGAAATGCTTTTTTTACCAATTGCTGGGTAATAGTTGATCCTCCTTGTACAATTCCACCTCGTGTCAAATTAATAAACGCAGCTCGTGCGATACCGCGCCAATCAAACGCCGGTTCTGTGTAAAATCGTTGATCTTCAATAGCAATCGTAGCGTCTTTCAGAGACTGTGGCATCTCGCTGAGAGGGATGATGGTGCGTTTCTTATCATCGCCAACTTCATATAAAAGCACTGTTCCCGTGCGATCATAAATTTTGGTAGATTCAACAATCTGGCGATTAATAATTTCATCACCACTCGGAAGCTCTCGGGAAACGCTATACACCATATAGGCTAAGGTTGCAGAACCAATAAAAAAAACCCCAACCCCAATAAAAAAGAGGATCTTTGTCCAATACCACAATCTTCGTTTTGTTGTGCTGCGCATAGAAAAATTATAAATAAAAATTGATGTTTGGTCAAAAATAAACACCCCCGTTATTACATAAAAAGGGGGTGTTTAAAATCTAGAAATAAACGTAGTTACTCCATAGCAGAATCATTCCCAAACCCATCAAAAGAATCCTCATTTTCAGATTCATCCACTCCTTCGTCCACTGTATCATCCAAAAACTCATCATCAACCATATCGTGGTTACCGGAGCGCTTTCCAGGAACTTCTAAGTTTGAATCATCAAATTTTTCAAATGCCATGGTGGTAGGAAGGAAAAAGTAAAAAAG
>CAZXZC010000006.1:2969-28714 GCA_964645125.1 uncultured Candidatus Saccharibacteria bacterium
GAATACACGACGGGTGAATAAAAGAAATATGATAATTTTTCCAAATCAGGATAAAGCATGGCGAATATTTGTCAAGCAACCATGAAATAGTTCAATAAAATCAGTATGTTTTTAATGATTTTTACAGAAGGAGTTAGTTTGCATTACTCACTGTAAGCCATGCTCTTTATGGTGAGTGTGTAAGTGTTGTTGTGCGCATAAAGCTATTGCCAACGCATCAACCGCATCATCAATAAAAGAATTCATATCAGCGCGAAGAATAAGTCCAACCATTTTCGACACCGCCCGTTTATCAGCTGCCCCAGACCCCGTAATCGTACTTTTTATGGTAGTGGGGGAGAACTCGCATACACGTGAGCAATGTGCGGTAACAGTGGCAAGGATCGCTCCTCGTGCCTGTGCCACCGCAATACCCGTTTTTTGATTTTTTGAAAAAAACAACGTTTCAATAGCAACGATATCCGGAGTATGTGCACGCAATAAAATATCCGTTTGTGTGCGGATGCTTCCGAGTAGCTGAATATCATTGGAATGCGAAATATTTGGTAAAAGCCCCGCCGCTACAAATGAAACGCGGTTGCCATCCACTTGAATAACTCCATACCCAATACGCTGTGTCCCCGGATCAATACCAAGAATAATCATGGTGGTGCGATAACAGCGTTTGTCCATACTGCCTGCACGTCATCGTGGTCTTCAAGTGACTCTATAAGCTCCACTAACAATTCCCCATCAGACTGAGAAAGGGTAAGAGGGAATTGTGGTTGCCAGTCGGAGTGCGTAGCATTTGGAGGTTCAAACCCCCAGCGGACACTTCCGCTCTCTGCCCATTTTCCACGGTGCTGAGAAAGAAGTGTTTTAATCTGTTGCACGCTGCGGTTACGATTGTCGGTCGTTATTTCAAGTAAGAGAGCGGCCCCGCCTGGCCCGTACGCTTCAAAAATAAGCTCCTCAAGCCCTTCTGCGTCAGTTCCCTTGGAAATCGCCCGTTCTATTACATCGGCAGGCATCTGCGCCTCCCGCGCCTTTTCAATGGCGCTGCGCAAACGAGGGTTAAATGCCGGGTCGCTTTCGTGTCGCGCTGCTGCGGTGATTGCGAGCGCAAGCTTGCTAAAGGTTTTACCTCGCTTTTGGTCGGTAGCCTCTTTTTTTCGTTTTATTCCAGCCCAATGAGAATGTCCCGCCATGTATCAAAATCCTAGCGCAAAAGAGGTAAACAAAAAACCCGCCACAGCATAAGTGGCGGGGAAGGGGGCGTACCATGGTGTGGTGGTATTACGGAGCAAGAACATAAGAGTATCCATAAACCCCCGTAGAATGCCCATAGGTGTTATAGGTAAGGGATTTGTAGAAGCCAGTCAGCGAAGGGGATTCGTAAAACTGGAAAATAAGCACCTCATTGACCGGAGAATCAATGCTCAATAAGGCAAGTTCTCCTGGGTTAAAAAAGAAAGAGCTACCCCTCCCATACACCACCTTTACAAAAAATGGCGAATTGTTCACAAGGTGAAAATAACTACTTCCCGCAAGCCCACCAAGTCGAACAGGATTTTTTTTCAAATACACACTTCCCGCCTCAACTTCTACTGATGCAACAGTGATTGGGTTTCGTAGCCGCGCGTGGGAAAACCCATCAATATTCCAAAAATGGTTTTGGGTGTACTGGGTGTTTACCGAAAAAGAAGTCGAAGCTGCGCCCACGTACCGCAATTCAGAACCGCTTTGAACGTAAATAAGCGCAGTAACAACACACCCAACATCTGTTTGGAGCGTGAGTCCAAGTGGTATTTGAGCAACGCCGCCGCTTGCCAAAGATACGGAAGCAGTGGGCTCTTTTGTTTTTCTATCAAGGCAGTACCCGGCATAAATCCGAGCCAGATAGCCTGCGGGCAGTGAATTGGTAATAGTAATTATTGAATTACTTGACCCAATAATCGGCGGGCGAAGCCGAACAGTCACCTGGCATGCTGAAAACAAAAAGGATATAACAACAAAAAGAGAAGCGAGGTAAACAGTATTGTTCTTCACAAAAACCTCCTATGGTTTTTAGTTTGGTTAAGTTGGAAAAAAAGTAGAAACGCTGCGCACAAAATACAATAAAAAATAGAGTATGTCAATAAAACACAGTGGTTTTGTATGTGCTTTTGCATGTAATGATCCATGTTTCACGATTTACGTTTAATGATTTCAGGTATAATGAAAACGTGCACGATCAAACTCCACTTTCACCAATTGCCACAAAAATAGCTGCCATCAATCGTCAAGCCGAAGAGCGCGATGCGCAATCACGCGCCAACGCCAAAAAAATTCCGTATGTTGATGTGCGTAAAGTCCCAGTATCTGTTGATGCGGTGAAGTTGATACCAAAAGAAGATGCAATAGCGGCGGTTATGGCGGCAATTGAAGAAAAAGATACAGAAGTTGCGGTTGCGGTGTACGATAGTGCAAATCCAAAAGTTATCGAAGTAGTAAAAAACCTCAACCACAACGGCAAGCAAGTAAAATTATTTCTCGCGTCTCGTTCGAGTATTGTTGAAGCTCAGAGACTCTATGACTTTGTGCCTGCTTCAGTAGGCACAATAACGGGCAAACTCACCCTAGCCCAAGAAAAAAAACAAAAAATTGAATCATTTGTAAAGACATTCACGAGTGCGAAAAAATATTTTGAATCGCTCGATTTTATAAAAACCTCAACCACTGAGGTATTTGATGATTTCTTACTAGGTGCGCTCGCCAATAATGCCTCAGATATTCACTTTGAGGCTGAGGAGAAAGTGGGAAAAGTTCGTTACCGCATTGATGGATTACTTCACGATGTCTGCACGGTCATTCCACCTATCGCGTACCGAAATTTACTCTCGCGCATCAAACTTCTTTCCGGACTAAAAATAAACATTCGTGATGAGGCGCAAGATGGTCGGTTCACTATTCAAACCGAAACCAAAGACATAGAAATGCGCGTATCCATCATTCCTGGGCAGTTTGGTGAGGTGGTGGTGATGCGTATTTTGGATCCCGATAGCTTGGTGGTCGATTTGACTGGGCTCGGGTTACGCCCCGACGATCTTGAACTGATTAAAAAAGATCTCCAACGCCCTAATGGCTTAATCTTAAACACTGGCCCAACAGGCTCAGGAAAAACCACTACCCTCTACGCATTTTTGCGCAGCGTAGCAAATAGTGAAAACAAAGTTATAACCGTAGAAGATCCTATTGAGTATCGTATTACCGGTATTTCTCAAACCCAGGTAGACACCGAATCGGGCTACACCTTTGCCTCAGGTTTACGGTCAATTCTGCGCCAAGACCCAGATGTTATTTTGGTAGGTGAAATTCGCGACGAAGAAACAGCGGATATCGCCATGCAAGCATCTCTCACGGGTCATTTGGTGTTTTCAACACTCCACACAAACGATTCCATTGGAGCAATTCCTCGCTTAGTTGATTTGGGGGTGCGAAGCGCCACGATCGGCCCGGCTGTTGCAGTGGTTATTGCGCAGCGACTTGTACGAACACTGTGCCCTACCTGTAAAAAGGCAGTGCCAGTTTCTGCCCAGCTTCTTACAAACATACAGCACATGCTTCAGGGGCTCCCCGAGCGCGTAGATAAAAAATTATACGCAGCATTTATGAGTCCCGAAGCTGCAACACCCCCTGTTGTTTATGAGCCAGTAGGGTGTGATGAGTGTGGTGGATTTGGATACAAGGGGCGGCGGGCAATATTTGAATTTTTCAGAGTAAATAGTGAGCTTGAAGAGGCAATATTGCGCTCAGCATCTGAAGTAACGGTGCGTGAAATTGCCCGAAAGCAAAAAATGGTTACCATGCAACAGGATGGCATACTAAAGGTGCTGGTCGGATTAACAAGCATGTCAGAAGTTGAAGAAATAACCGGCGCTTTAGCGTGGGAAAATGCCGAAAAGGCAGGGTAAAGAAGGAAATAAAAACTGTTTATCAGTCTGTACACCGCAACTGCCACTTCGTCAATATTGAAATAAAGAAAAAAGTGGAGTTGAATAAAAATACACCACACGTGCACCGTGGAGTGTATTTGAAAAAGTGGTCGGCTGAAATCTGGGAGCGATAATATAGTATATTGGAAACTTCTCCGTAAGGAGAAGGTTGGAATTATCTCGAGGAGAGGTTTCGCACAAGGCCAAACCATCCTAATACTAAAAATAATTCCTGCTCCCAGATTTCAATCGGCCAGTTTTGAAGTGGTAGTACCTTGTAGTAAATAAAAAACGCGCCTTTGCCATTGCAAAAAGGGCGGTATAATACCATTACAAAGAAAAGAAGGGTTAACGGAACCCACTTCCAAAGCAAGGGAATGCTAGCACAAACAATAGCCTTTGTCAATAGAAGAGTTTTAGATACACAACCATGACTCATTCAGAAGATATACAAATAAACACTAGCGCTACAACGTCAGATGAAACTGGCTCAGACAGCATGCTACGACCAAGTATATGGGATGAGTACATTGGCCAAAGAAAAATAAAAGAAAACTTACGAATTATCATAAACGCCGCCAAAAGCCGCGCAGAAAGTATGGATCATTTGTTATTTTCTGGCCCTGCTGGACTGGGTAAGACTACGCTGGCATACCTTGCTGCCAAAGAATTAGGAGCACAGGTCAAAACCACTTCCGGCCCAGCGCTTTCAAAGGCGGGGGACATTGCGGCTATTCTCACAAACCTCGAGCAAAACGATGTGTTGTTTATCGACGAGATTCATCGGGTAAATCGACTCATTGAAGAAGTGCTGTACCCAGCAATGGAATCGCGCAAGCTACACATTATGGTCGGTAAGGGTGCCAGCGCGCGCAGTTTGGTAATTGATTTGCCAGCCTTCACCTTAATTGGCGCCACCACCCGCGAAAACTTGCTTTCGGCACCATTGCGATCTCGGTTTGGTGCTACCTTCCGGCTCCATTTTTATGAAGTAGACGACATTCGCGCCATTATGAGTCGCTCAGCAGAAATTCTTGGCACTACCATTCAACCCGATGCTGTTGAGGTTCTTGCGCGCGCTGCTCGTGCCACGCCACGTATCGCAAACAGACTCTTGAAGCGTGCCCGTGATTTTGCTCAGGTTGAGGGTAAAAAAGAAATCGATAGGCAGTCAGCCCAAAAAACACTTGAGCTTCTCGATGTTGACGCCAAGGGCCTTGAACCTCAAGACAGAAAGCTCTTAGATGTGATTATTAATAAATTTCGCGGCGGCCCAGTGGGCTTAGGCACACTCGCTGCTGCCTTAAATGAAGAAAGAGGAGTAATAGAAGATATTTATGAGCCATACCTCATGACGCTTGGGTTTATCCAGCGCACCCCAGGCGGCCGCATTGCATTGGAGCCTGCCTATGAGCACATGGAGCAAGTAAAAAAGAACGTATTGTTTTAAAAAGAAATCCCCCCCCACGAAATCCGCGGGAGGGGGTAGGTAAACCAACTTTTAATGTATTAATTAAAGGGGGCATTGGCAGGAAGGGGATTCGCCTGCGCAAACGGATTTAAATAATCATCCGCATCAACAGTAGTAAGAAAATTGAAACTCCCTTCCGTCTCTGCCCGTTGCAATAACGTGGTAGCGCAAGCCACTGCAGATTCTTCATCTGGGAAAAGGAAAAATTTCATCCGCCCCTGGCCACAGCAGAAGTAATCTTCATCCCTTGGTATCCATACCCCCTGAGTACTTTTTAGGTATAGCATCCAAGATCCTTCCAAAAAAATCTTGCGACAATCCCTGCAGCCACAAGTAAATGGTGTTGGTGCCAACAAAACCACAACAACCTCAATCTTGGTTCTACCATCATCGCGAAACTCTTTCATAGAAATTAACCTCCGATCAGTTGGGTAAAGTGTGAATGAACCAGGCAAGAGAGTATCATAAAATAGAATAAAATCAATATGATAGTCATAAACGAAATACTGCCAAACCCCACCGGCAAAGATACCGGAAATGAATGGATCGAACTGTATAACCAAGAGCTTACACCCATCAACATAGTCGGATGGTATCTAAAAACAGCAAATGGTAAAAAAACATATCTCCACGAAACACTCGGCGGCGGTGCATACAAAACACTCAGTCAAAAACAATATAAATTTACATTACGAAACACTGGTGAGTACGTTTCTCTGTATGACGCCAATGGACGGTTGCAAGATAGGGTGCAGATGATAGCACAGGCTCCAGAACAAAAAAGTTTTAGTCGCACACCAGATAATATGTTTGTATTCACTACCCCCACACCCGGGGCAAAAAACAACCTGCAAGCATTGGCGGATGCTAAAAATATCAATCTACCCTACGGCACACAATTAAATGCCAGTATAACCGCTACCAATACAACAGTACTCGCACTTGCAACAGCCATTGCTGTAGCGTGCGCAGTAGTGTATATAGTAAGGGTTTATGATATACCAAATCCGCTCGCTCAAAGACACGAAAGCCAAGGCAGCTGATATTGCAGCACACTATAGAAAAGCAATGACTACCAAGGGTGCAAAAACCTCGCGCGTACTTGCACTCTCTGGTGAGCTCGGGGCGGGTAAAACAACGTTTACAAAAGCGTTATTAAAGTATCTGGGAGTACGCCAGACAGTCACCAGTCCTACATTCACGCTCGTAAATCACTACACCTCAAAAAGCGGGCCATTTGAAAATATCTATCACCTTGACTGGTATCGACTAAAAAAGAAGGAAGATTTAAAAAACATCGGCTGGTACAACATGCTAAAGCAAAAAAACACCCTCATTATTATTGAGTGGCCCGAGAACATATCAAGCGCATTGCCAAAAAACATAAAAAGAATGCACTTTACTCATGCAAAAAACAAAAATGAGCGTATGATAAAGGTATGGGGGTAGAACTAAACAAAAAAGACACCCACACGCAAACGCTACTACTTATCGACGCCAATTCATTAGTGCATCGATGTTTTCATGCAATTCCGCCATTAAATGCCCCAGACGGAACGCCAAGTAACGCTTTATATGGGTTAGCAAACATCCTCTATCGATTATTTGAAACAATTCGTCCTGACTATGCCGCTGCTGCATTTGACCGACCAGAGCCAACATTCCGTAAAAAACAATACGACGCTTACAAAGCTCATCGTCCGGCGACCCCAAGCGACCTGATTGTACAACTTGAGGAGGCAAAAAACCTATGCCGCGCCTTTGGGGTGTACCCGTTTGAAAAGCCAGGGTTCGAAGCTGATGATATTATCGCGACACTCGCGACCGTAACAGCCAAAACACAAAAAAATGTGCGCACTGTTGTGTTTACTGGCGACCTCGACGCCGTGCAGCTCGTACAAGACGATGCAATTTCGGTGTGTACTTTCAAAAAAGGAATTTCCGAAACTATTACCTACGATGAAAAAGCAGTACGCGATCGTTACGGCATACCACCAACACGCATTATTGATTACAAAGCCTTTGTGGGCGACACCTCCGATAATATTCCCGGTGTTCCTGGTATTGGTCCCAAAACCGCAACCACCTTAATTCAAGCCTACGGAACAGCCGAAGACATTTTGGGCGCTGCACGCGCGAAAAATGCAGGAATCAGCGCGGCACTACAAGAAAAAATAGTGAATAATGCCCACCAACTCATGCGCGCAAAAGAACTCGTCACCGCCAAGCGCGATGTTGAAATAGATACAGACCTCCAAAAACTCCAGACGCACCAGGCAGTGGCTCCGGAAGCAGTTGAATACTGCAAAAAGTTTGGCTTTGAAAGTTTGTTGGTTCGGATGCATAAAAAACAAACTACAACCGAATTAAAAAAAGAAACAGTCAAAAAAACGAGCACCACCAGCCCCGAAAGCACAAAAGAAACTCGCACACCAAAAACAAAACAGTCGTCGCTATTTGCAAATGCCCGGCACTCAACACCACTAACTATCTCCGCAGGTACCGTACTTACCGACACTAACCCAGACCCAAAGCAAATAGAAGGGGATACGAACACAAAAATTGGATTTGATATAAAAACCACAGTAAAAAATATCTGGAGCGCTGGCACTCAAATAGCCGGCCCATACTACGACCTCGGCATTGCGTTTTGGTTATTAAACCCAGATGCCAAAGATCTTTCTCCGCAAACATGCGCGCAAAAATTCTTGAAATCAAATTGGCACAATGAAGCAGAAGATTACGAAAAAGCGCACGCTTTCACAGAAGAGCAGTTTAAAAAACTTGATCTCGAACATGTTTTTAAGGACATCGAAATGAAGGTGCTACCCGTGTTGGCACAGATGGAAACATGGGGTATTGCCGTATCGAAACAAAAACTTCAAACACTCGAGCAAGAAATAGAAAAAGAATTACGAGTCACCGAAAAAAATATCTATAAACATGCGGGTGAGGAGTTTAATATAAACTCACCGCAGCAGTTGAGTGGGGTATTATTCCAAAAACTTAGAATACAGACTAAAAAAACAAGCAAAAACAAGCAAGGGAATCTCTCTACCGACGCTGCCCATCTGGAAGAAATACAAGATCAGCATCCTATTGTAGCCGAGATTTTAAGATACCGAGAAGATTTTAAAATCCAGTCCACGTACGTGCGAGCATTGCAAGGATTAATTGATAATGCAGGGCGCATTCACACACAATATTTCCAAATTGGCACAGGGACTGGTCGGTTGAGTTCAAAAGATCCAAATCTCCAAAATATTCCCCAGGAATCAAAATGGTCGCGAGCCTTACGTCATGCATTTGTAGCAGAAAAAGGTAAAACGCTTGTTTCGCTCGACTACACTCAGTTGGAACTGCGCATTCTGGCAGCTGTTACCAAAGACCCGCAGCTTCTGGAGGCATTTGCGCAAAATCAGGACATTCACACACGAACCGCTCAGGCGGTGTTGGGTATACCAGCAGACAAAATAACAAAAGAAGACCGTCGTATCGCCAAAACATTAAACTTCGGCCTTATTTATGGCATGGGGCCAACCGCCTTTGCCAAAGCAACTGGTTTTTCCCGCACTCAAGCGCAAGAATTTATTGCTAAATATTTTGCCCAGTTTCCAACCGTCAAACAATGGCAGCAAGAACTACTTAGAGGTGTCCGTGCCACCGGCTACGCAGTAACGCTTACGGGTCGTCGCCGCAGTTTTCCGGGTATTTCCTCCGGAATGCCGCAGTTTGTCGCTGCCGCGGAGCGCGCCGCGTTAAATTTCCCATTGCAAGGCTTGGGTGCTGATATTTTAAAAACAGCCATGATACAAGTGGCGCGTGTTTTGCAAGAAAAAAACTGGTGGGGGATTCGTGCGAAAATGTTATTAACAATTCACGATGAATTGTTGCTCGAAGTTGCCGATGATATGATTGAAGAGGTAGCGCGTGTCGTGCGCGAGAACATGCAGGATGTCATGCCGCAACTTCCTGTTGCATTAACCGTAGATGTTTCCACGGGTAAGAATTGGGGCGACATGGAGAAGATGAAACTATAAATGTCATTGTTAAATAAAATACAAAAAATACTCACACTCCCACAGATGCACATTTTCTGGTCTGTGGTGCCAATGCTCACTATTGTAGCGGTGTTGCAGTACATATTTATCTCCGGTATCCCACTCGCAGTGGGGCTTATGCTTCTTGGTATAACCGCAACGCTCGTGTTTGTGTTTTGTTATCAGGCAGCAGTAGTCGGTTATACTGCGTCCATTGAAAAAAGCGAACTCAAGGGTGTGATGGGAGGACTGGAGGATGCGCTGATTGTGTATGACCCCAACTT
Source organism: uncultured Candidatus Saccharibacteria bacterium (assembly GCA_964645125.1). GTDB lineage: Bacteria > Patescibacteriota > Minisyncoccia > UBA6257 > 2-01-FULL-56-20 > JBDKGD01. The sequence goes on from CAZXZC010000006.1 coordinate 12,718, forward strand.
TACTATCCTCTTTTTTAACGCCGCCGCGACAAAATTATTCAACTTAAAAGCCCAAGACATTCAAGGGCACACCATAACCCCCAAAAGCGCCGCGGAAGCACCATTAACGTTATTGACCCAAGTTATCTACCCATCACTTGCCCCAGGCATGGTAAACCGCAGCCCGGCCGGGGTCTATCCCCAAACAGTAGACATCTCATTTACTGACCCATTGCTCGAGCTACGCATTACGACTAGTAAAGTGCTTGATGAGCAGGGAAACGTATTGGGGTTTGTAAAATTAGTACGCGATCGCACGCGGGAACTATCCGTTATTAAATCAAAAAATGAATTTATCACTACCGCATCACACCAGTTGCGAACCCCTCTAACCGAAATTAGCTGGGCCGCTGAAGCCTTAGCTGGCGAAAAAGAGGGGATGACTGATACCGCCAAAACTATCATTGAGAATTTACGAAACTCAAGCCGAGAGCTCATCGCCATTACTGAAGACCTATTGAACATTGCCAAACTTGAAGAAGGTCACTTTGGCTACACCTTCCAACAAACAGACCTCATTGCATTTTTGACACAAATCTTAACCGATATTCATCCACTTATTCAAAAAGCAGGTTTGAAGTTGTATTTTGATAAACCACAAGAAGGAGCTGGTTCTGTGACAATCGACCCACAAAAACTTGCCCTTGCCATTAACAACCTCCTTGAAAACGCTATTCGGTACAACACTAAAGACGGCCAGATAACCGTAAAGGTAGAGAAGATTGAAAACATGCCGTATGTAAAAGTGTCAGTGAAAGACACGGGTATCGGCATTCCCCAGCAAGAACTAGAAAAACTTTTCACCAAGTTTTTCCGCGCCGAGAATGCTGTGCGGTTTGAAACCAAAGGCTCCGGATTGGGCTTATATATAGTAAAAAACATCATCCGCGGTCACGGGGGAGATGTAGCAGTATCATCAGAGGTCAATCGCGGCACCATTATTTCCTTCACGCTTCCAACTGACCCATCGCTTGTTCCCCAACGCGAAGTCGCAATGGAGTTGTGATATTTAATTTAGCAATCAGCAGATCTGGTGAATGTCTGCACTGTTCCATTGCTAGTAGAACTGGGACTGGTGACATGCGAATTGTATTGAGGAGGTTTTTGTACTTCGTGGTTGACACCTTCCTTGTCAGAAAAAAGAGGGGTAGTAATGAATAAAATAAAAAATAGAGAAAATATTTTTTGCATATATAAAGTAAATAATTCTGACCTTTCAAAGAAAGAGTAAGGTTGGTGGATACAAGAAGTCAAAAAAAGCGTGGTATATTTTTTGCCACTAGAAGATTTACGTTTTGCGTTCCACGCTTTACGATGTAATTCATGCCTGAACTCCCAGAAGTCGAAACTGTTGTGCGAGATCTGCAACAGAAAATAGTTGGCAAAAACTATTTCTCATCCCGAATTAACCAATAACCTAACTCTGATTCTCCCGCCGGCTCTAAACAATCTTTTTTAACGCGACGATGCTCGATATTTATCGGATTACTTAAATCAGATATATGAAAAATCTCAGAAGAAGGATCGTTGATCGTCAAACCCAAAGCATACCAATTCCCAAACATTTCAAAATTAGTAAAAACCTCAAATAAAACGCCTTCTTGTGATAATGTAGCGACAGCTTGGTCACGCAAGTCAATTTGGAGTCGGTGACACCAGGTCTTCCAATCGTCCAATTTATCTTTTTTAATTTTATATAGTTTGCCTATGTTCATAAGTAAATAGAAAGGGTCAGGGATTTTTCATTCCCCAACCCAGAAAAGATTATGCTGCCAAAGCAGCTTTTTCGAATAAAGCGCAAGCGCGAATGGCAGCATTTTCGACTTCGTAGTGTTTGCAAACCAAATCAACGTCAGCAACTTTGGCCGGATAGAATTTATCGTTGATGTAGGAGAACATCTCACGATAGACCCGACTTGTATGTTGGTATAGACGACCAACTCGTGAAACTTCATCAACCTGTTCGTGATCGAGTGGGCTGTGATGAATGTACTGCCCAAAAACATCATCGCAGAAAGATACATATTTCCGAGTGTCGATAATGTGGGCATGCCAAAAATCATCGATAGCTGATGAAACAGCATGTTCATTAAGAGGGTCAAGTAGGGCAACGCAGTAGTACTGCTTGAGAGCCAATACCCCCTCCTCCAAAAACTCAGGAAAGACCAATATGCCCCTTTGTTGCAAGGTCTTTTGAGTTCTAGTTTTGACATTTTCAAAATCCTCCGCATCAATCAAGTTAACCTTGTTTTGATGGAGGGGATTAAGAGAAAAACGGACAGTTGACAAAAGTGTTCTATGCGACATAGAAAACCTCCAAAGAAGGAATTTGCCAGACAAGCCTGGACAATGCACAAAGTGCTAACTTATTAGAAAGAATATTTAAGAAAAAAGCAAGAAGTATAGATTAAAAGATGTCCATTTCAGGCTATTTAAGATTTACGTTTTGCGTTCCACGCTTTACGATGTAATTCATGCCTGAACTCCCAGAAGTCGAAACTGTTGTGCGAGACTTACAACAGAAAATAGTTGGCAAAACAATTCGCTCGCTTGAAAGCGACGTACCCCGGCTATTTGCGCGCACCTCGCTTGAAAACGTACGGAAAGATATTCAAAACGCCACAGTAAATTCAGTAACCCGCCACGGAAAGAATATTTTTATAAATCTTATAAAAAAAGAGAAAAGGACAGTGCTGGTTGTGCACTTGAAAATGACCGGGCACCTACTAGTAGGGACGTGGAAAAAACGAAAAGGAGTATGGATAAGCGAAGAGAATGATGAACGGTCGCACAAAGTAAACTCATACATCAGGGCGCTTATTACATGTACCGACGGGGAAATGCTCGCGCTGTGCGATGCGCGTAAATTTGCTCGCATATTTACCACAAAAGAAACCGCAATACATCCGTCACTACAAGCTCTCGGCCCCGACGCCCTCGACACCCGCCGTGCCACCGCCAATCATTTATTTGAAAGTGCCAAAAAACGCAAAATTCCCATAAAGCAGTTTTTGCTCGATCAAACAGTTATTGCAGGTATCGGCAACATCTATGCCGATGAAATCCTGTGGGAAGTCCGCTTGCATCCGCGCACGCCAGCGCAGAGCATTCCTTTCAAAACATGGGAAAAAATTCAACAAGCAACACGGGCAATATTGCAAAAATCAATTCGGTTGCGCGGCGCCTCCATGAGCGATTACCGAGACACCAACGGCAAAATGGGAAGCTATAACAACCATCGAACCGTATACCAAAAAACAGGGGAACCCTGCACACGCTGCCAAACCCCTGTTGAGCGATGTATAATAGCCGGAAGAAGTACCCACTTCTGCCCCACCTGCCAGAATTAAGTAATGGGTGTATTGAGTGGCGAGGGATTCTAAATTTGCTTACTAAACCCTATACCCTTTTGGCCAACCCCTATAGCATCTATGATCATTATCCTCTCCGGCCCCGACTCATATCGGCGCCTCCAAAAAGTAAAAGAAATAAAACAAGCGTATCAAGCTAAAAATCCACGCGGCGCAGTACTCGCCATTGACGCTGAAGAGGCGAGTCAGCGCCAGGAATTTGCGCGTAGTGTTGGCGCGGCACAGCTATTTGCCCCGGTACGTCTCATTCATATTTCAAACTACACATCCGGCGCGACCGACAAGGTATTCACAACCGCAATCATGGCCATGGTCGATAAAAAAACAGATGTCGTGGTTTTGGATGACGAAGGAACTGTTCCTAAAGCATGGAAATTTTTAAAGGATGAAAAAATAAAACACCAGGAATTTGAATATTTAGAAGGAGCTCTGTGGGTACAATACATCAATACTCAAGCCAAAAACAAAAATCTTGAACTTACCAAAGACGGCCTCGGCTACCTGGATCGTCACGCTGCGAAAAATACCTGGAAGTTGATGTCTGATCTTGAAATGCTTGCCCTTGCGCAGGAAAATCCTGTAACTGCCCACGTGTGTGCGCGTATTCTTGGCGACAAACAGAAGAAAGAATTTTTTCCACTCGTATTGGGTTTCCAATCCCCAAACCGGAGCCAAAAAATAAAAAGCCTTGAACAGCTCTTAGCAGACGGCACCGATGGCGCCAAAATATTCAACACTGCTGCGGCACTCGCCAAAACAAAAGCCTCGCAGTATGCGAGGCTCGATGTTCTGGTAAAAAGCGGACTATTAGATTACGAAGAAGCTTTAGTAGATTTAGCCATCGCATGAGCAGCGCGTGACTTGAGTCGGCTCGCCTTGTTCTTGGAGATAGCGCCAGTTTTAGCGGCTTTATCGAGCGTTTTTTGAAGCTTTGGTAAAAGCGTCGCAGCCTCGGTGGTACCCACCATTTTGCGAAAAGCCTTCAGAGTCGTCTTGTAGGCCTTCGTTTTGGCCAAATTACGGCCTCGGCGCGTAGCATTTTGGCGAAGTGCCTTTTTTGCTGACTGTGTTTGTGGCATAGAAGTATGTGTCAAAATGTACCAAAAAAGTAGTGGAGAGTCAATGCGCCAGGGCGTATGATGCCCGCTATACGCCACAGACTATATAAGATAAGCTAAGAGTTATGGTTGCAGGCGTTACAGGAACAGTGCAAGAAAAAACCGAACGGTATGCAGTGCTTGCGACCGTATCGGGCATAGCAGTAAAGGTATATTGCCCCGCCATAACCTTAAAAGAACTACACCCTGGAACTCCGATATCACTTCGCACTCATTTGGTAGTAGCAGAAGATAAACTTGATCTGTACGGATTTACCGACACCACCGCTATACAGTTATTTGAACAACTTATCTCAGTGTCAGGGGTTGGCCCTAGAAGTGCACTTGCCATCATGGATATCGGAGAGGTAAAAACCATAGTTTCAGCAATTGCTGCTGGTCGCAGTGATCTTATCTCCGCGGCGCCCGGCATTGGCACTAAAACAGCACAAAAAATAATCGTTGATCTCAAAACGAAAGTACTTACCATTACCAGTGCCGATGCTGTACTCACCGGTTCGGAAGATGAAGAGGTAGTAGAGGCGCTTGTGGGTCTTGGGTATCAAAAGTCGCAGGTAAAGCCAGTAGTAGTGAGTGTTGAAAAAACGCTTTCGATTGATGAAAAAATAAAAGCCGCCCTAAAAATACTCGGTCGCCAAAAACAGTAACACGCGCATGATTAAAACCATAAAAAAAATAACTCCTATTGCCTGGCTCTATTACAAATTACGCTTCATTCAATTCAGTTATTACTACTGCATGGCCTATTTGGGTGCGCTGTGGTACGGTTTTCCCGCACGTAAACTAACGGTCATTGGCATAACCGGTACAAAAGGAAAGACGAGTGCCGTCGAGATGACAGCACACATATTGCGCGCAAGTGGTATTAAAACCGCAAGTCTTTCTTCGCTACAAATATCCGTAGGCAGCACCACGATTCGTAACAAAACCGGCAACAGCATGCCAGGACAGTTCTTTATTCAAAAATTTTTACATGACGCGGTAGAATCTGGTGCAACACACGCGGTACTTGAAGTAACGTCGCAAGGAGTATCAATGTACAGACACAAGGGTATTCGCTGGAGCTATGGCGTGCTAACCAATTTAAGCCCCGAGCACATCCAGTGGCACGGCTCCTACCATGCCTACCGCGGCGCCAAAGGAATATTTTTGGAGGCGGTATTGGATACTAAAGGTACTGTATTTTTAAATCCCTATGATGGTGAAACACCGTATTATAAAAAAGCATTAGAAAAGATAGGGAAGGGGAGAATTACAACATTTACACTTGATGCTGTAGCAGAAGAAGTGGGAACCAATCCCTATTTTACCGGTAGTTTTGCCCGCGAAAACGCAGCTGCCGCAGCTGCCATTGCTGTCGCGTGCAATGTACCAAAAGAAACTATTACGGCCGCTCTGCGTTCATTTGTCGGAGTTGCTGGCCGATTTGAATACGTTCAAAAAACCCCATTTGCGGTGATTGTTGACTACGCCCACACCCCTGACTCATTGTTAGCGCTCTATAAAACCATTCGCCCAACCGCCCAAAAAATGATTTGCGTATTTGGGGCAGCTGGTGGTGGTCGCGACACCTGGAAACGTCCCAAAATGGGCGAACTCGCCAGTCAGTTTTGTGACCACATCATCCTCACCAATGAAGACCCATATGACGAAGATCCAAACTTCATTTTGAAAGAAATAGAAGCTGGTATTCCCACAGAAAAACGAAGCGTTGTAGAAAAAATACTTGATCGCACCGGAGCCATACAAGCCGCGCTGAAAATGGCTACAGAAGGGGACGCGGTGGTGTTGACTGGCAAGGGAAGTGAAGAAGTAATACACGGCGCTCATGGCAAGGTTGTCCCATGGAATGAACGCGAAGTTGTTGAAGAACTGTTAAAGAAATAAAAAATACCAAGCGTCTCCGCTCGGTATTCTAATACGTGAAAGGTTTTGACCATCCTTTAGTTGGTCAAAACCATGAATTGTGTTTGATATAAAATATCCACAGACTCCCAGTAAGAATTCCACAACCAAGACGCAAAGCGTAGTCTAAAAGACCTGGATTATGGAAAAAGAGTAGACTGCCAGCAAAAAGAAGACCGCACACAAACAGGATGTGAGCGAAGAGCTTCTCAGTTAAACCAGACTCAGGCGCCTCTTCGATGTATATACACGGTTTGGCGCTAATGCCAGACAAAGAGTTCTCTCTGTCCGCTCTCTCTACAGCCTCGCTGTTGTCAGTGAGTCGACCCAGCTCTTCCCCTAAAGGGCTTAGATCAAAAGGGTACTGCATCACAACGCCCATAAAATGGTTCCTCCGTTGATTGGGAAAAAGTTGAAAAAAAGTTAAATAAGCAACAAACCCTAAATATCATTTCACACCTTCTTCATGCAAAAGTCAAAACTGCCCAACATGCACATCCTTTATAGATATTTGCCCCACCCTATTGGCTATTGGCTTGCACCCTATATACTAAAAATATGAAACTATCTTTTTTTGGTGCGGCAGGCACCGTAACTGGGTCAAATTACCTAGTAGAAGCAGCTGACGGCACAAAAATATTAGTAGATTGTGGGATGAAGCAGGGTGGTCACTATGCCGAACGCGAAAACTTTGAGCCATTTCCATTTAATGCAAAAGAAATAAAAGCAGTGTTTGTGACCCATGCCCACCTCGACCACACCGGCCGACTTCCCAAGCTCGCTGAAGATGGGTTTGCCGGCACCGTCTACTCCACAGCCCCTACGAAAGAATTTGCCGAAGCCATGCTTGCCGACTCGCAGCACATTCTTGGACAAGAAGCAGAACGAGAGGGGAAGGCTAATTTCTGCACTCAAGAGTGTGTAGAAGCTATTATGTATCGCTGGAAAAGCATGCCCTATCATGAGCCAATAGCAATTGGCCCATTCACCGTTACGTTTTTTGATGCCGGACACATCCTCGGATCATCATTTCTAGGAATCGAATGTGATGGCAAACGATTAGTGTTTTCTGGAGACTTAGGAAACTCCCCAGCACCCATTATTAAACCCACTGAAAAATTAGGCGATGCCGATTACTGCGTTATGGAATCAACCTACGGCAATAGAATTCACGATGATGTTGCCAAGCGCGAAGAAGAACTTGAAGATGCCATTGAAGACACGGTAAAAAATGGCGGGGTACTACTGATTCCCACCTTTGCCATGGAGCGTACCCAAGAGTTGCTGTTACATCTCAATAATTTAGTAGAAGAAGGCCGCGTGCCGCGCGTGCCGGTATACCTCGACAGCCCACTCGCCATTCGGCTTACGGAACTTTTTAAAAAATACCGAGGGTACTTCAGTGAAGAAACACGGCGTGAAAATCCATCCATTGAAAGTATGTTTAATTTCAAAGGGCTTCACTTTACCCTCACCTCAGAAGAGTCAAAAGAAATAAATCATGTTCCGCCACCAAAGGTGATTATCGCAGGCAGTGGTATGTCTCAGGGTGGGCGCATATTACACCACGAAGCACGGTACCTCTCCGACAAAAACAACATGATTTTGTTTATTGGCTACCAAGCCCAAGGTTCGTTGGGCCGTAAAATCCAAGACGGCGCCCAATCCGTGTACATTCACGGAGTTGAAGTTCCTGTGCGCTGCAAGAAAAAAACAATCAGCTCGTACTCTGCCCATGCCGACCAACCCCATTTAATCGAATGGATTCGTCCATCGCGCAACTCGCTCAAAAAAGTATTTTTAACTCATGGTGAGCCAGATGCAGCAGGGGAGTTGGCGCAAAAATTACGCGACGAACTGGCTATCGCAGCTGAAGTTCCTACTCAGGGCCAAACCGTGGAGTTATAAAATTTTGTACGCGGAGGTTTCGATGCCCTTTTGGCTATACCCCAAACCCTATATACTTAAATATATATGAACAAGCACACGACTCCTACAACAGACACCACGCGTCCGGAATATAATTTGAAATATAAAATCGCCATCTCCGGTGCCGCCGACACCGGCCACTGCGCCCCTGACGCCCTTGAAAAAACTGAAAAATTAGGCGCCTTGCTCGCGCAAAAAGGAATCATCACCGTAACCGGTGCAACCATTGGTGCCCCATACTGGGCTGCCAAAGGTGCCAAAATGGCAGGAGGAATTGTTATAGGTTTCTCACCAGCCGCTTCTAAGTTGTCCCACGTCAAAACATACCACCTGCCTGTTGATTACCACGACATTATTGTCTACACCGGGTTCGAGTACTCCGGTCGCAACCTCGTGCTTGTCCGCTCTGCCGATGCCATGATCACGGTGTGCGGTCGTATGGGAACGTTAAACGAGTTCACTATTGCCTTTGAAGATCAAAAACCAATTGGCGTATTAACCGAAACCGGAGGTACTGCCGACATGCTCGAAGATATTTTAGAAAAAGCCCACCGCGGCCACGGCAAGGTAGTATTTGATAACGATCCAGAGCGCCTCATCGACAAACTCATCGAACTCATCAAAGAAGAAGAAAAAGAAATAAACAGTACATAGCATAGTGCGCAATGTCCAAACAAGCAGTTCTTGTTACGAGTGTATTATTCGGGATCGGCACTACGCTTGGTGCGGGTATTTTCGCGCTGCCATTTGTAGTGAATCGTGCGGGTTGGTTTATATCTTTAGTCTGGGCAGTTGGTACAGTGGCACTGATTGCGTTTTGCCAAAACCTCTACGCGCGAAGTTTACAGGGTAAGAATGAGCACAAAAGACTCCTCGGGCTACTGCAAGAGCACTATGGGCTATCAGTCGCACGCCTCGGGTTTATTGCAATTATTATCGGGTTGTTATTAACACTGGTTATCTATCTCGTATTAATTCCAAAGTTTGCATTACTATTGTTCCCGAGCGCTTCACAGACACTTGTGTCAGTGTTGTTTTGGCTTGCAGCTTCAATCCCATTGTTATTTCGATTGCGCAGGTTAGTAGGAGTAGAGATTGCTGCCACAGTGCTAATGGTGGCAACCATTCTACTTCTCGTAGGATCGGCAGGACCACTGACTGCTATCGCGCAAAAAACAATGGCAGTAGGGAGTGATCCTCTGTTGCCATTCGCTCCATTTCTCTTTGCGCTTGCTGGCTGGACTGCTGTTGAGCCAATTGTCGATTTGACTCGTCGCCGTAACCACGCTGACACGCTTGCGCATACCGCAATAACCACAACAACCATATTATCTGCGGCACTGTATAGCTTGTTTGTAATAGCCATTCTTTCATCCCCATACACCGTTACCCCCGATGCTATTTCGGGGCTTGGAGACTGGGAGTTTTGGAAAAAGGTTGTCCTTGTAATCGTTGGCATATGCGCTATTGCAACTTCATATCTTCCTATTGGATTAGAAATAGAAAATGGTCTCCAAAAAGATCTGAAAAAACCACGCAGTATTAGTGAGTTAATTGTCATCTTCTTCCCGTTGTTTCTTGTGTTTTCCGGCTTAACTGACTTCATTAGCATCATTGAGCTCGTCGGCGCGGTATTTGTAGGGGTGCAGTATATGTGCATCATACTCGTGGCCAAAAAAACAGTTGCATTGCGTCCCTTTGAGCGGGTAGTAGCTGATTGCGCCCTAGCGCTGTTTGCCGGACTCGCTCTTTACCAGTTGGTGGTTTTCGCGCTAGGGTAGGGGATGTAGATTTATGGAAAAAGTCTTGAAAGATCGGTTTTCCTATTGGTTTTTAGCTACACCCCAGTATTTGCATAATCGGCTCTCGTAGTTGAATGGATACAATGCCTCCCTCCGAAGGAGGCGGTGCAGGTTCGATTCCTGCCGAGAGCACCGCATCCGATATACTGTATTTCATGTCAGAGAAACAAAAAAAACTTGAACAACTGAGTAAAGAGCTTGCCGCCGACGCAACGCTCCCATTAAAAGAAAGCAATCTCGTATTTGGCGAAGGCAATGTTGAATCCCCGGTGGTGTTTATTGGCGAAGCCCCAGGCGCCGAAGAAGATAGGCAAAAGCGTCCGTTTGTGGGTCGCTCTGGCCAGCTTCTCAATCAGCTCTTGGCAGAAATAGGTATTCCACGGGAATCCGTATACATCACAAACATTGTAAAACGCCGCCCTCCAGATAATCGCGACCCACTGCCAGAAGAGATACAGACCTACAAGCCATACCTCACGCGCCAAATTGAGATACTTGCGCCCACTCTTATCGTGCCATTGGGTAGATTTTCTATGAATTATTTTTTACCTGACGCCAAAATTACTCGGGACCAAGGGAGTGTATTTCGGCTCAAAAATTACTGCGTCATGCCCATGTTTCACCCGGCAGCCGCCCTCCGTTCCCAGCGCGAGGTCCTGCCCAAGTTTCGCGAAACATTTCACAAACTTCCCATTGTTCTGAAAAAGTGTCAGAAACTGAAAGGTAGATAGGGTATGGCCAATAGTCAGGCTCGATACACGAATTAAGAATTGAGAATGATGAATAAAGGTTTATACATAAATACATTAAAACCTTAATTCTTACTTCTTTATTCTATATTCAGCATTCCCATACCCTTGTATACTAGAGGTATGGACTTCGCGCCGATATATTTGGTTGTGCGGTTTACTCGAAGAATAGGGATATTTTTTGTGCATTGGTATCAAAACGGAACAGCATATTTCATGCATGCCTGGCGTGCTATTGTGCTTGGCCTTGAGCAGTCATTAGCGCTCAAAGAAACAATTACCCATATAACACAACCCCTGTACGGTGATTACTCTATAGTTGGTCGTATTGTAGGGCCAGTCTTTCGTCTTATTCGCGCCAGCATTGCTATAGTCTTATATATCGCAATCAGCATAGGGATAGGATTGTTATATCTTCTATGGATAGCGATTCCCGCCGCCATTCTTTTTGTCATATTCCATGGAACCGCATAATCAAAAGCACTATTACGCATCAGATCCTCGTTTTTCCATGACCATCGCGGGTCGGTTACTGGTGCGTATTCTTGTTCCGGTATGGTATACAGCCATGACCATCGCGGGGATATTGCTTGCCTACTCAGCAACCCAATCCCAGCAAAAAGCAGCCGGAGTTTTTATTGTGCTAATTACGTTAGATGCTTTTCTACACAGGGGACTTGCTGACACAAGTATAAGTAGGCTTCTCGCAAAACACGCGTCGGTAAATGTCGCATCGGCTGTGAATCCAGAAAGTTTTTCAGTCCTTGAAAAAGCCCTTGATACCGCCATAATCAGAAAAACTCCACTGGTACTCGAAATCATTTCTGCGGCACTGAGTAATGCGCGGATACGAAAAGCAATACTTCGACTCGACATTGACCCAACGCAACTTCATCAAAAGATAGACGAAATGAAAATGCGCGTCGTGCAGGATGGGCACGCACAGTCCACGAAAGAAATGCAGGGCGTGCTAGAAGAAATCATTGAACACGCATTGCTCTTTGCGCAAACATATCAACACGAAAACATTACGCTGTCAGATGTGGTAAGTGCTACATTTACGCGCGAGGACGAAGTGGTAAAGAAAATAAAAGCACTCTTTCATATTGAAGCATCAGATATTGCTATGGCAACAATCTTAAACGAAACGACGAATGCTCTTACCGCAACTATCAAGGGGTTGTTTCCGCTCAGTGCGCATGGTCATGTTGTCCGCCATGCAATTATGAACCGTGCGTGGACAAGTCGTCCTACCCCACTGTTAGACAGTGTTTCCATAGACCTTACTGATAGCGCTCGCAGTGGGTACATAGGGGGGATGATTGGGCATGAAGATGAATACATAAAACTCCTCGACAGCCTTAGTAGGTCTGGAAGCGCGAGTGCCTTGTTAGTTGGAGTGCCGGGAATTGGTAAAAGTACTATTGTTTCCCATCTTGCGTACGCAATTGTTCGTAACCAAGTACCAACACCTCTTGCCGATAAGCGCGTGGTAGAGATTTCTGCTTCGGCGCTCGTGAGCGCCCAAGACATATCAATCAAGCTACAGACAATAATTCAGGAGATCATGCAGGCAGGGAATGTGATTGTTTACATACCAGATATGCACGAGTTGGTGAGCGCTGCATATGCAGGTACGCCTTTGGCTGATGTATTGGTGCCACACATAGAAAATGGAAGTATTTCCTGTATCGCCGCAACCACCCCCGAGCACTATGAGTCGTATATCCAATCGCGTCCTGAAATTGCAAAAGCATTCGAGGTGATAGTAGTAAAGGAGATTAGTGTGTTGCAGGCTCAGCATTATTTAATGTATGAAGCAGCAAGTTTGGAAGCGCGTTCCACAATCGCCATAAGTGCCGTAGCAGTGAAACAGGCCGCTACCATTGCGGCAGGGTACTTGCGTCAAACACCATTACCAGGAAGCGCCTCAGCAGTTATTCGCCAGGCATTTGCTACTGCGGCTCAACAAGGCGCAACATTCATCCATGCTCCCGACATTGTAAAAATTGTCGAGGAGAAATCGCGTATCCCCATTCATCAGGCTAATGAAAAAGAAGGCAAGGAACTTCTTCACTTAGAAGACATTATTCATACCCGTTACATCGATCAAGAAGAAGCAGTGCGCGCGGTGTCCGATGCGCTTCGCACCTATCGTAGTGGTTTAAAGATGGGCGATGGCCCAATTGCCAGTTTTTTATTTGTTGGTCCCACGGGTGTAGGAAAAACAGAACTCGCCAAAATTCTTGGAGAAATTCAATTTGGTTCAGTTGACGCACTCATACGCATTGATATGAGTGAGTATAAAACCACACAAGACGTCGCAAAGCTCATAGGCGGAAACGGCACACAGGGCACACTCGCACACGCGGTAGCTCAAAAGCCATTCTCTGTTGTGCTATTGGACGAATTTGAAAAATCAAACCCAGAAATTCTCGATCTCTTTTTACAGATTCTTTCTGATGGCAGAGTGACAACCGAATATGGTAAGACAATTGATTTCAAAAACACTATTATCATCGCAACCTCAAACGCCCATTCCGATATCGTTACGCAAGGCCTACAGAAAGGGGAGTCAATGGATCAAATAGCCGGTTACCTACGGGAAAAATTAAACGATGTATTTAAAATAGAATTATTAAACCGATTTTCTAAGATTGTCATATTTAAAGATTTGCGTCCTGCAGATCTCCAACAAATCGTACGACTCCAAATGCATGCCGTGCAGCGCACGCTCCAAGAGAAAGGAATTGAACTGCTTATTGACGATGATGCAGTGGCTGAACTTGCTCGTCGCGGATACGATCCAGTGTATGGAGTGCGTCCATTGCAGCGAGTAATACAAGACGAAATAATCGCCACTCTTGCCAAAAAAATACTCACCCACGAAATCGAAAACGCTGATACCGTGCTGGTGAGTGCCAAAGCCGGTCAACTCCAATTCATCAAGCGCCCGTGAGTGAGTAATGAGTAGATAGTAAATAGAAAAAACCAGTGTCTGCTCCCCACCCTCCCCAAGTACCATTTGGCGCGAAAGCATAACGATGTTTCTGGCCAACCCCTTTATTTTGAAGAATATTCAAAAAATTTATAAATTAGAAGTTTATTGGATTTCCAACCAGTGCTAAATTTTTTTAAAGAGCGTAAGACCGGCCTAGCGGCCTTGGAGCGCTCTCTTTAAAAAATATTTAGCAACGCCTTTGCTCTTTAGAGCGCCAAATGGTATACTCCCTCTATTACAACTGCATATGCGAAAGGAGATCACGACAGGGATTATCGTGTTCCGCAAGACGAAAGAAGGCACAAAGTTTCTCGTCCTCTATCATGGCCATCGCTACTGGAACTTCCCCAAGGGGCATATAGAAAATGAAGAACAAAGTTTGGAGGCAGCATTTCGCGAAACATTCGAAGAAACAGGTTTAAAACAAGAAGAATTACGCCTTGTGCGCAATTTCAAAACCTACGAACGCTTTACGTTTCGCCGCGCTGGCCAGTCAGTGTACAAAATAGTTATTTTGTATCTTGCGCAAACCAATAACCCCATCATTAAAATTTCAAAAGAACACCAAGGCTATGGCTGGTTTTTATACGAAGACGCCAAGCATATTTTGGGCAAGCACAAAGACAGCCAAAGGGTAATACAACAAGCGTACGACCACCTCACCCGTGGCAGTCGCCGGCCACTACCCGACTCAAGTGGTGCCCAAGCTCCCACAGCTCAGCCGCCACAAGCTGCGCACGCGCCACGCCCTCACGCCATCCACCAACCTCGCCACCCCCACGCCAGACAGCAGGCGTACCGTACTCACCCAACTAACAACCATCAGCGCGAGTATCGCAAACCCCCGTATCAAAATAGGCCCCATCACCCACGTCCGCACCATCCAGATTCAGCTACCACAAACCATCAGCCCACTACTGGCCAATAAAAATCCCCCATCGCGGGGGATTTTTTACAGAATCGAGCATAAAACTTTCTTACATACCAGCCTTCGAAAGAATTGCGGTAAATGCCGCAGGTTCATGTTGGGCCAAATCAGCCAATATTTTGCGATCAATTACGATATTCGCCTTGGCCAATGCGGCAATTAATTTGCTATAGGTAGTGCCACGCTCCCGGGCAGCCGCATTAATGCGAACAGTCCAAAGGGATCGGAAATTGCGCTTTTTCATTTTGCGTCCGGCAAATGCTCGGCGTTGGCCATGCAAAAGAGCCTCTTTTGCGGCACGGAGCTTGTTTTTGCGACCCCAACTAAACCCCTTGGTTTTTTTGAGGATCCGTTCGCGTTTCTTGTGGGCGACAACACCCCGTTTCGTGCGTGGCATAGCAGTAAGTTAAATAGTGGTTAGTAATTTATAATATTTCGCAATGGAATTGCAAGCCCGCGGCTCTTACGCTTGCCCATAACAGCCTTGGCATTTTTGCGGGTACGGGAATGATTTACCGCCATTGGCCGGCGCACTACCTTGCCATTTTTCGTTAATTTTATTCGTTTGGTGATGCTTTTTTTCATTTTTTCTTGATGATGTGTACCTGCAGTCCTCGGCCTCCGGGTTGAATAGGGCTGACTATTTTATATTCACTGGTAATCATTTTTAAGAATTCTTCGAGTTTACCGCGTGCCCAGGGTTGGTTGTATTTTTCCCGTCCCCGCAAGCGCATTTGCACTTCTACCTGGTGTCCCTCGTTCAAAAATTCCTCTAATTTTCGCAGTTTCGTTTGCAAGTCGTTCAGTGCCGCCTTGGCGCTTATCTGAATCTGCTTGCCGCCGCTATTTTTTTGAGCCGCTCGTTCCTTTTTTATTGCCTTTTCCCGCTGATACCGGTACTTATCAAAGCTGATGAGTTTTGTAACCGGTGGGGTCGCACCCGCTACAATCTCAATCAAATCAACGCCTCGTTCGCGAGCAAGCGCAAGCGCTTCATCGCGGCTCATGACTCCCAGGGCCTCGCCCTGCTCGTCAAGAACGCGCACGGTGAGCGCAATTATTTGGGTGTTGATTTTCGGTTTCGTATAGTCCAAGGCAACAAAAGTACACGTACAAAGTACCAAAAAAGCCATATATTGTCAAAAAAGAAAACCC
>CAZXZC010000006.1:28814-30263 GCA_964645125.1 uncultured Candidatus Saccharibacteria bacterium
AGGCAATAAAAAGCAACCCCTAAAAGAGGTTGCTAAAATACTTGTCCCACGGTCGATGACCAACTACGAAACTCCAAGAATCAGCCTGTTCGATTTAAAACCACCTCGCATTTTTGAACACCTCTCCATCATTTTTTCGATGGAAAAAAGGGTCGGGTCATCTTTTGGCTTGATTTTGAAGGTCGGAGTCGAAATGAGAATCGACCCTGGCGCAAGAAACGGCACTATGTTTCGAGCTACAAAAGCAGGCGGCAGGTTGCTGATAGCCCGCTTTTTGTAGGGAGATGAAGCAACGCTTTCAAGCGAAATTGAGCCAACAACTCGTTCATCGGGCAATTCCGCCATGCGTTCGGTACTTTCTTCAAATGCATTCAAAACCCCATTTTTTACCGCGAGTTTTTGAAGAACAAACTTAACCTCCTCATCGCCCGGTTTTTTCCAGATCATTTCTTCGATTCTTGGAAGCCACATTTGATAGGCAGCTTTCAAGTCTTCGGGAAGAAATTCATCTGACAGTGATAAAAGACGGGGCTGCGCTGGCTTCATGTGCGGGGTTACCTCTGTGCGCGAAGAGTTTTCCGTAGTTCTCACCACATCGCGAAAGAAAAAGCTCACAACAGTGATCTCGGTCACCTCATGAGGAAAGCGCCATGTAATAGTCGTTCCCACCTTCTTCGGATCAAGGGTGTCGGGTACGTATCGTGAAGCAAGGAGGAACGCTCGGTAGTGATCAATAAACTCCAGAAGACTTTTATTGAGTTTTGCGCGCTGACAGAGTAGGCGATGAGATCTACATTGAAGCCTTTCGGATGCTTCTAGTCTCAGTCTCAACGCCGGCAATTCTAGACCTTCTCGGAGCTTTTGATTTTCGAAAGTAACGCGTTCCTGCTCTAATCGTTTTTTAACAACGCTTTGATCAGAAAGTTGGGCGCGAGTTTTTTCAAGCTCGCGCTTGGTTGTAGCAAGTGATTGGCGCAGGAGATTTTCCTGCGAACGTTCATCCGACTTCAATTTCTTGAATTCCTGCAAAGCAGACAAAAACGTATTGTAGTCATCAAGAAGATTGAAGGCCACAAAGATGCGTTCCTGATCAGCAGCAAGCTCCGGCGAGCTTTCGCGGTCGGGGTGCACGGCTGCAGCCAGTTGCCTGGTGTAGCCGCGCACAATTTTGTAGAGTTGTTCATCGCTGACCCTCAACGAGAGAATATCGCGACTCAGGCCTATAGTAATAAGTGGGTTTTCGTCCCATAGCTTCTTGCCATAGGCTGCCTGCAGCTGCCCTCGCAGTAAATCCTCGAGACTCATTTGAAACCTCCTTCTTTTTTAATTTCGTTAAATTCTGCCTCTCCATCCCAATCGGGTAAGGTCTCATCAAGCGCGCTTCGGAAATAAGCACGCTGTCCGCGCCCGTACTCAAAGAAGTCGGAAAGGTCAAGGATGTCTGGCAAG
>CAZXZC010000007.1:0-27569 GCA_964645125.1 uncultured Candidatus Saccharibacteria bacterium
GCTTGTGTGTTGCGTAGATACGATGGAAGCACGCAAGATGCTCTGGACTCAAGCGAAAAACAACCCACTTGTGGGTATGTTTATCGACACAAGGATTGCTGGGGAGTTTTTGGAGGTATTTGCGGTGCAAACATGCAATGCCGAAGACGCCGATTTTTATCAGCATTTCTTGTATCCTTCAACACAAGCTTTAACCCCCACTTGCGGATTTCATGGGGCGGTTCATATAAGTTGTGTCGCTGCAAGCATTGCTTGTTCGCACTTGACACTTTTTTGGAAATCAGGTAAACCTGAGAGACACCTGCAGATGCTCTGCGGGAAGTTTCAACAGATTCGGAACTGAATTTTGGGAAAGGCGGATGATTTTATGGGAATTCGAAAATCGAGAGAATCTCGTAATTTGAAAGTTATGGTTAATATCGTTCCAACCAGTGGCGAGCCTCAGGTTAAGGAAGTGGAGGTTCCTCGGGGATCGAAAATCGAGCTCGTTGCTCAGTTGGCTGGTGTTGCCAACCCGACTTCTCGAAACATTAAGCTTGGCGTTGCGCCGGCTACCACTGAGACACCGATTGAAAAAGAGGGTCGGGTAGTCACTTTTACTGAAAGACCCCAGGGTTCTTAGGTTCTACCTAGGAATTGGTTTTTTGAAAAAACTCTAAAAAGCTGTATGGGCGACCCCTATGCAGCTTTCTTTTTTTGGGGGGTACATTATGTTTGAAAAAACAATCTTTGACCGTATTCTTTCTATTGGATTGCCGTTGGGAGAGTATGCGGTCTTTGGGAGTGCCTTGCTTCAGGTGTTTGGCATTCGCACAGCAGCTGATCTTGATATTATCGTAACTCCTGAACTATTTGAGGAGTTGCGAAATCAAGAAGGCTGGGAAGAAAAACACGGGAATGGATTTTTGAAGCTGGAAAAAGGCGAGGCATCGGTGACTACTGTTCAAGATAAGCCTACGGATGGAGACTACAATCCGGAACGACTTCGTCTTATCCGCGAAGCCGTTATAATCAGCGGGTGTCCGTTTGTTCGAATTCAGGAGGTGGTGGCTTGCAAGCTCGCTTACGATCGAGAAAAAGATCGTCGTGATGTTGAGGCTTTGCGTCCGTATCTTGAAGCCAGTAATAAAGGACGGGATATTTATAGAGTTTGAAATATCTTTTTCTATTCTTAAATTAGGTCACACCTTGTGTGTGGCCTTTTTCTTTTGTCTATCCACTATACCCTAACCCCTGCTGGCTATATACTATATGCATGACGACTGAGCAGTTGTTGAATGTTTTGCGGACACATAATTTGCTTGATGAAGCAGCGCTGACGCGACTGCAGAAAGAAATTATTGTGTCGGGGAAGCCTGCTGAAGAAATTATTGTATCGCAACGGTTGGTGGATGACGCGAAAATTGCTCAGGCAAAAGCGGATGTGTTTAAGATTCCGTACCGGAAAATTGATTTTACCGCCTATAGCGATGAGCTCTTGAAGTTTATTCCTGAAGAAACGGCACGGACGTATTTTGTGGTGCCGTATTCAAAGCAAGACAACGTGCTGGTGGTTGGCATGGTGCAGCCAGATGACTTGAAGGCGCAAGAAGCGTTAAAGTTTATTGCCCACCAGGCGCATGTGAATTTGGGGGTGGTTATTATTTCGTACTCCGATTGGCAACAGGTGATGCGCAAATACTCTCCGTATAAGTCGGAGGTGCAGGAGGCGATTCAGGCGTTGCATTTGAAATCGAATGATGACTTGGTGTCTTTGGAAAAGGGAAGTACGCGCCAGGAAGATGCGCCGGTGATTCGGATTGTGGCGGATACTTTACGCGAAGCGGTGGGTGCGGGGGCGTCAGATATTCACATTGAACCGCAACAACATTACCTGCGCGTGCGCTTTCGGGTGGACGGGGATTTAAAGGAAGCGGCAACGTTACCGGCTGAAATATCGGCCTTGGTGATATCGCGTATTAAAATTTTGTGTAATTTGAAGATTGATGAAACTCGTACCCCGCAAGATGGGCGGTTTCGTAGTAAAGTGCTTGATAAAGAAATTGATTTTCGTGTTGCAACATTTCCAACTCCACTGGGCGAGAAAGTGGCGATTCGTATTTTGGATTCTACGACAGGACTCAAAAGTTTTGAGAAGTTGGGGCTTGTGGGTGGTAACCTTGAGGTGATTCAGAAGGGTTTGGAAAAGCCGTATGGCATGATTTTGGTAACAGGGCCCACGGGCTCAGGTAAATCTACTACGCTGTACGCGTTTTTGCAGCAGTTGAATAAAGAAGATGTAAACATTGTTTCGCTTGAGGACCCGGTGGAGTATTTTGTGTCGGGTGTAAACCAGTCGCAGGTGCGGCCGGAGATTGGGTATGACTTTGCCAGCGGTCTTCGGCAAATTTTGCGCCAAGACCCCGACATTATAATGGTGGGTGAAATTCGTGATATAGAAACGGCGGGGCTGGCGGTGAATGCTGCCCTTACGGGGCACATTGTGCTTTCTACGCTTCACACCAATAACGCAGCTGGTGTGGTGCCGCGGCTACTTGATATGAAAGTGGAGCCATTTTTGATTGCGGCGTCTTTGAATTTGATGATTGGCCAGCGATTGGTGTCGCAGTTGTGCCAAGCCTGTAAAAAACCGGAGGCTCCATCTGCAACAATAAAAGAAATTATAGATAAAGCGCTCCATGAAATGCCGGCAGCCGTGCGCGCGCCGTACGAAAAAGAGTACAGTATTTTTCATTCAGAAGGGTGTGCGGCTTGTAAGGGGCGCGGGGTGTCGGGGCGTATTGCTATTTTTGAAGTGATTGCGATGACGAGCGACTTGGAGGAGATCATTGCGAAAAACCCAACCTTGCCTCAAATTGTGGCATCTGCCCGCAAGCAGGGAACACTTACGATGCGCCAGGATGGCATTTTGAAAGCATTAGCTGGTGTTGTTTCTATAGAAGAAGTGCTAAAAGAAACGGAGGAGATATAAGGAACTTAAAACACACTTTGTGATTTGTGGTACGTGTCCTGTGGTATACTTTTTTATATGGCGAATTTTCAAGATCAGCTGAAGAGTTTATTGGTAACCACGGCAAAACAGGCGGCTTCGGATTTACATATTTCGGTTGGGACACATCCGACGATTCGAGTGGATGGGGTGCTTATTCCACTTCAAAAAGAAGGAATGGTGACGCCTGAAGTGGCGCAGGGTTTGATAGAGGCGCTTATCACTCCTGAGCAGAAAAAGAAGTTGGAAGAAAACCGACAGATTGACTTTGCCTATGCGTTAGAAGACAAGGCGCGGTTTCGGGTAAATGTGTTTTATCAGCGCGGGTTTTTGTCAGCTGCACTTCGATTGGTGCCAGCGCGTATTCGCACGCTTGAGGAGCTTGGGTTGCCACCGATTTTACATGATTTTGCAAAACTTTCTCAGGGGTTTGTGCTGATTGTGGGTCCTGCGGGGCATGGAAAATCAACAACGCTTGCCGCGATGCTTGATGAGATTAACCACGCACGAACCGATCATATTATTACCATCGAAGATCCAATTGAGTATTTATTTTCGCAGGATCGGGGAATTATTTCCCAGCGTGAAGTAGAAAATGATGTACCGACATTTCAAGATGGGTTGCGTACTGTGCTTCGCCAAGACCCGGATGTGGTGATGGTGGGTGAAATGCGTGATGCGGGTTCTATTGCAACAGCCATGACGGCTGCTGAAACGGGGCATTTGGTGTTTTCTACGCTCCACACGAACTCGGCTTCTCAAACGATTGATCGTATTATCGATTCATTTCCACCACAGCAGCAGGGGCAGGTGGTTTCGCAGCTTTCGGCAACCCTTGTGGCAATTGTTTCGCAGCGACTAGTACCGCGCATTTCGGGGGGGCGTATTCCGGCAACGGAGATTATGATTGTGAATCCGGCTATTCGCAACCTGATTCGTGAAAAGAAAGTGTATGAGATTGATTTGGTTATTGAAACGAGCTTGCAGGAGGGAATGATATCGTTAAATCGTTCGCTGGTGAATTTGGTGCGCAACAAAGAAATTTCACTTGAAAATGCCGAGCTCTATTCGTTAAATCCTGCAGAATTACGTATATTACTCGAGAGATTTTAAATTTTACGACTCATGCGTTTTAAGTATCAAGCAAAAAATAAAGAAGGAGAGTTGCAGGTGGGATATGTGGAGGCCGTTAATAAAGAGGCTGCCGCTTCTATTTTGACTGGTCACAGTCTTTTTATTTTAAGTATTCAATCCACTGAAAAGACGGGGTTTATTGATCGAATCTCAAGTTATTTTTCCGGGGTTAATTCTAAGGAGCTCACTATTTTTACTCGTCAATTTGCCACCCTTTTAGAGGCGCGGTTACCACTTTCGTCGGCATTAAAAACGTTATATGAGCAGACGACACACCCTGCGTTAAAGCAGGCGATTGGTCAGGTGAATGACGATGTGACGGCTGGACTTTCGCTTTCACAGGCAATGGAGCGACAGGCGGATATTTTTTCTGCATTTTTCGTGAGTATGATCAAGTCGGCGGAAGTGATTGGAAATTTGGAGGAAGTGTCCGGGTTTTTGGCCGATTATATGGAAAAGGAATATACCTTAAAAATGAAAGCGCGTTCGGCCCTTATTTACCCAGCTATTGTAGTAGGGCTGTTTTCGCTTGTGGCTTTTATTATGGTGACGTTTGTGTTTCCGCAGATTGGGCCTATTTTTGAGCAGTCGGGGGTTGCGTTGCCATTTTTCACACGCGCGCTTATTGGGACCGGTGTGTTTTTGGGCACGTGGTGGCCAGTGCTTCTGGTGGTGGCTATTATTGCGTTGGTGGTGGCGCTTGATTACTTTCAATCAAGTGAGGGTCGAGCGCTTTGGGATGATATAAAAGTGAAGTTGCCGGGAATTTCGCGTGTGTATTTGCCACTGACCATGGCACGGCTTGCGAATGTCATGGCGATGCTCTTAAAAGGCGGTGTGCCTGTGACGCAAGCACTTGAGATTGCGGGGCAGACTATTAACAATGTGTTGTATCGCGATTTATTCAGTGATATTTCACAAGAAGTCCGCCAAGGTCGCCCGCTTTCTACCTCAGTGTCAGCATACCCCGATTATTTTCCGGCGCTTGTTTCGCAAATGTTGGTCGTGGGTGAGGCGACCGGGCAGATTGATAAGATGTTCGCGCGGTTGGCGAAGTTTTATGAGCGCGAGGCAGATAGTATGATTTCGAATGTAGTGGATTTGATTCAGCCGACTTTGATGATTGTTATTGGACTTTTAGTAGGCGTTTTGTTTGCTTCGGTGTTGGTGCCATTATATAAACTCACCTCGACCATTCAATAGTGGAGGTGTGCTATACTTAATGACAAGGAAATATTCATCACTTCTTTTTATATATTCATGAGTACTTTGTTTGTGCGGTCTGCGAAACGGGGTTTTACGCTTATTGAAATCCTCATCGTCGTGGCTATTATTGGTATTTTGGCTTCAGTTGCTTTAGTTGGTTTGAACCCGGTGCAAAGGAAAGGCCGTGATGCGCGGCGTATTAGTGATTTGCGTCAGATCCAGACTTCATTGGAGCTTTATTTCACGAAAAAAGGCACTTATCCTAATGTATCAAACTTCCCTGACTTGAAAGCTGAGTTGATCGACGCGGGCATAGGAACGAATAATATTCCTGATGATCCTCGTGCAACTGGGAGTAATGATATTCATTATTTTTACGGAACTGATTCAACAAATTCGAGTTATGTGTTGGGTGCGCAATTAGAAGATACTTCTAATCCGGTTTTCAATGATTCGCTTAACCAAGATACGTTTGGCGTTGCCTGTAGTAGGAGTAACGGCGTGTACTGTGTGCAGCTTTAGATTCTCACATAATTTTTATTTGTTATGATCTGGGTTGTATTGTTTGTGTTCGGCACTATCTTGGGCAGTTTCTTGAATGTGATTGCCACGCGCTACAACCCTGATCGATTTATTCTTTCTGCCTCCGTTATCGGGGGCAGATCGCGTTGTGATGGATGTGGTAAGCAGCTTCGTTTTTTTGAATTAGTTCCAATTGCTAGTTACGTATTTGCTTTGGGACGATGCATGCGATGTAGGACTCACTTGTCGTTGCAGTATGTCGTAGCAGAAGTTTTTTCGGGCGTGATTGTGGCCACTGTGCCGTATTGGTTATTTGTGCATTCATTTTTTTCTCATTATTCAACGGCGTATATTGTTGCAGCTATTGTGTGGGTGATTGTATTTGAGCTGCTCCTTCTTATGGCGCTTATTGATGTTCGGTTGCAGCTTATTCCAGATGAAATAAATGTGGCGATTGCGGTTATAGGCATTGGGTACACCTTGTATCGAATGGTTGTTATGCCTACGGTGAGCTGGGTAGGTCAGGCCCATGTTTCATTGTTGGGAAGCTATGGATTGCTTTTTGGGTTACAGGATTCGTTGCTATTGAATCGCGCAGCGGCTTTTTTGTGCGTCATTGTTTTCTTTGCAGCTCTTTTGGTGTGCACTAGAGGGAGGGGGATTGGCTTGGGCGATGTGAAGTTGGCTGTTGCCTGCAGCTTTTTATTTGGATGGCCCGATATTCTGTTTATTACTTGCTTAGGATTTGTGATTGGTGCGGTATATGGGGCGTGGTTTTTGATTCGCAAGCAATTTTCTATGAAAAAGATGATTGCGTTTGGGCCGTTTTTCGCGTTGGCAGCATTTCTGCTCTTTTTTTGGGGTCAGCAGTTTTTGTCTGGATATTTTGGGTTGTTTGGGATTTTATAAAGAAGGATTATAGGTGACAGGCTTGCATGGTTTAGGGATAAGAACATAAATAATCTATACTTAATACAAGAGTAAATGCACAAAATAGTACCGACAAAGACTTTTTGTTTGAAACCTAAAATCTTCAACCTACAACCTGGCCAATTTGGTCGAGAAGCTTTTACGTTGGTTGAGGTTCTTATTGTGGTGGCGGTTACCGCGCTACTCTCAAGTTTTTTATTGGTATATAACAATAATTCTCGTAAGCAGATCGCGCTTTTCGTAGAGCAGGCAAAAATTGCTCAAATTATTACTAAGGCAAAGTCTCAGGCGATTTCGACCTACGCTACTGGTGGAGGAGTTGCTGTTTGTGGTTATGGCGTGCAATTCAATTACGCAGAAGGTTCATACGATATTTTTCGGTACGAATATGACCGTGATTGCGACACTCTTACTCGAGCAACAGCGGTGTTTGATGATTTTCACGTAAAGCCAGTTGAAGGATTACACTTCACTCTCAATCAATCTTTGGAGTTTAATGGTACACAAGACGATGCTGTGTCTTATGTGCTTTTTGTGCCGCCTGATCCGCGCACCATTATACGAGTGGGGGATGTTTCTCGCTCATCTGGTTCGATATATGTAAAGGCAAAAAACTCCCAAGAGAGCGCGAAGGTGATGATTGGTTCTGCGGGCCAGATTAATTATTAAAAGAGCTTTTGGGCGGTAGGTTATTAGGTTTTAGCAGATACTGTATTATAAATAGTATAGGTATATACGTTATGTCTTTTTTTCTTCAACCGATATCCGATACCCGAAAATCGTATTCTTCAGGACAAGTCTTGATTGAAGTGCTTATCGCTACCAGTGTTTTGACGGTAGGATTTTTGGGTATTATTACGCTTTTAAATCGATCACTTAGTTTGAATCGTATTATTGCTGATAACGTGACGGGAAATTATTTGGCTGCCGAGGGGGTCGAGGTGGTAAAAAATATTATTGATACGAATGTATTTTCGAGCCAACCCTGGAATCAGGGCGTGTATGACGGGTGTTATGAGCTTTCATACGACAGCACGAGCCTGACGCTTTTGGACAATACGAATGATTGTAGCAATCCATCGCTGTCTATCTTTCAGCGAGCGCGACCGCTTATTTTTGATGAAACTAGCAATACCTTTCGGTACGGGGCGGGGGGTGCTGGTGATGCGTCCCAGTTTCGGCGTATTGTTAAGATTGAAACAAAGTCAGGAAATAATGAAATTCAAGTGAATTCGTTAGTGCGTTGGACTACTCGCGCAGCTGGTGTTTATACCATAAACATTGAAGATCATTTTTATAATTGGCGATGATGTGGCAATTTTCAAAAAAAACTCACGGTATTAGTCGTCCTGGGCATGTGCGTTCTGGGTTTACTTTGATTGAGTTTTTAGTGGCGTTTGGATTGTTTGCGATTATTGTGAGTGTGGCGGTGGGTGGATTTGTACGGGCGTTGCGTATTCAGCGACAGTTAGTGGCGCTTGCAGCTGCCAATAGCAATGTGAGTTTGGCACTTGAACAGATGGCGCGTGAAATTCGCGTGGGGAAGGGTTTTGCGTGCGGAAATAGCGTGTGTGATGAGCTTTCGTTTAAAACCCCGGCAGGGCGCACCATTGTGTATCGGCTTGATGGCACTACAAAAACGATTCAGCGTTCATGCGCGAGTTGTATTGAGTCGACTGGGTTTGAAAGTATTACCGGTGAAAATGTGCGCATCCATTACCTTGAGTTTCATTTGCAGGGGACTGCACCAGCAGATTTTGTGGCCGGAAGAGTGACGATTAGTTTAGGTGTGAGTCCGAAGGAATCGGGGATTGATACTAATGTGGTGCGTGTACAGACTACGGTGAGTGCTCGCAACCCTGACTAGGAGATTTTTTCTTCTTGCATTCTTGTCCACAGGTTTTTATATGCCATGAGTGTATAATGAAATGAATGGACACAAAGCGTATCGCGCTGATTGTTTTTTCTGTGCTCTTAATTGTTGTACTGGGTGTATACGCCTGGCGACATCGCGGTGGTAGTTCAAAACTTCCGTATGTAGTAACGGATGTGAATGCATTTTCATTACCACGTGAATTCCCTAAGGGAATGCCTATCCCTGCGGGTTCAAAACTTGTGCGCAATTTCACTGCTTCTGATGCTATGGGTAATTTGGTGCAGTCGGTGCAGGTGTACGAAGCACCGCTTTCCGCGCTTCAGGTTGTCGGACTTTTTCAGAGCTTCTTTTTTGCGAATAAAAAAGTATGGATGGTTGAGCGTCAACTTACGGATGCGCGTGCTGATACTCCGCAGAGTATTTTTGCTCGTGGGCCTCGGGGTAGGTTAGTGATAGATGTGTCGCCGCTTGTCAGCGATTCTATGAAAGCAACGCTTGAGATCCGTTTTATTCCACTTGAAACCTCTTCTTAACCCACTCCTTACTTCTATGGCACCACGTACTCGAAAAAAAATGCGCTTTTCTTGGAGCATGTCTCTTATTCCTGATGCTTCGGCGGTCGTTCGTCATGCGTTTTTGGCACTATTACTTCTTGTTGTCTCTTTTGTATCTCTTACTACTACGTACGATGCTGTTTCTGCGTATGTGCGTGGCAATTCTTCGTATGCTATTGGCGATTCCGCTGGAACAGTGCTGCGCTCAATTGTTTCTTTTGTGTCAGCGCAGGTAATTGACCCTGGTGATATTGATACCTACGATGATCCGCCTTGCACGGTCAATTGTGATCCGGCGACCAATTATAAGCATGTGAATATCTATCTTGCTTCATCGGCGGGTTCTAGTTGTTTGACTTCTGGGTGCGGTGGAGTTGCGGGGGATTCGGGTGCTTTGACTGTAAATCTTTCTCAGGCAAGTAACGCTACTGTTGTGGTGGGCAATTCCTGGAATGGTAAGTTTCGCTTTGATAGTGCAACTGTGACTGAGTGCAGCGGCACTGTAAATTGTTGGCTTTCTGTTTCCCCCACAAACCTTTCTGGCATTATCAAGGGGCCCAAAACAGGAAATCCTACCACTGCGTCAGTTGTTCTTTCGCGTACCAGTCCAAGCGTGTGTATTGGTGGTACTTGTACGGCAAAAATTCGCGTGAGTGGTTCTATTCAATCTAATTGGCGAGGGCATTTTAAGTGGAGTTGCGGCGGGGGAGATAACCCTGTGGGGGCGTGTCCAAATGCCTCAGCGGGTGGACCCATTCAATCCGAATATCGAACAATTACGGTGACGTATACCCCTCCGGCGATTCAGCCGATTAGCCCGTTAATCTGTAATGCTCAAACGGCTGCCCCTTATTATACAAATCAAGATATCGCCTTTACGGTGACAGGCGGTGATTCTTCACAGAATTATTCATGGTCAATGCCTGGTGGTACTCCAGCATCTCAAACTACAGCTGGAGCGACGGCTGCGCATACAGCGTACACAACCACTGGCGCAAAAACGATTACCGTGTCTCAGGCTGGTGCTACTTCTTGTGTTTTGAATATTACCGTTGGCACACAAGTTGTTCCTGACTTTTCATTAAGTATCGCTCCCATTGCCCCTTCAGTGGTGCAAGGACAGTCTATTAGCTATCAAATTAGCGCAACACCCGCAAATGGGTTTACCCAAACAATTGTGTTTGATCCGCCAACGTTACCTGCGGGTATGGACATGATTAGTTCTTCTGGTCAGTCCATTTCTGCCCCACCTTCTATTAGTGGAGGATCGGGTGTTTCTTCGTTCACTCTTCGAACTACTGGGTGCTCTGTGGCATCTGGCTCTTATAATCTTTCGTTTACAGGGAGAGCTGGTTCTATTTCAAAATCTATTGTGAGTGGTGCTCAAATTACTCCATCGCCGCAGTGTGGCGGGGGTGGTGGAGATACTTCAGGATATAATTGTACGCCAAGTGGCTGTCAGTTTGTTTCGTCAGGAGCAACGTATAAAGGTGCGGGTGCTCAGGCTGCATGTCAGACTGCATGTACACACAAGGGCTGCAGTAATAACGCATGTACTGATATTGCAGGATCAGGCACTAATACATGTACTGCAAATAGCCAGTGCCAGACAGCAGCATTCTCTTGTTCGGTGGCATGGAATGATCAGCCAGTGAATTCAAGTGGCGAAACAATTGGTACGGCGTCGGTCACTATTAATAATTTAGCTGCGGGTAAAACATGTAATTTTATTTGCAGTCCGCTCACGGGGTGTTCTGCTACCGCCATGACTGTTTCTGGCGCGCGCAGCTATGGGCCGTTTAAGCAGGGGGATAGCTTGTCGTTTGTGTGCGGTACTGCTAGTGGTGGTACACAAACCTGTGGCACGCACGGTGCTTTTGCCGGTACGCCAGCTCCAGTATGCTCTGCCCCGAGTAGCAATCCTTATTACACGTGTGTGAATAATGCGTGTGCTCGTGTGGATGCGTGCGGTATTTCAACGAGTGGTTGTACTAGTGGGAATGTGGGTACTTGTTGTGGACCATCGTGTGGCACTGGTACTTTGTCGTGCGCTATGACGGTGCAGCCAAACAGTGCC
Source organism: uncultured Candidatus Saccharibacteria bacterium (assembly GCA_964645125.1). Taxonomy (GTDB): domain Bacteria; phylum Patescibacteriota; class Minisyncoccia; order UBA6257; family 2-01-FULL-56-20; genus JBDKGD01. Next base: position 11,289 of record CAZXZC010000007.1, read on the forward strand.
AACCCATCGGCTGGAACGGTTTTGTATACGGTAGCAAATTCCACAGCTGATACTCGATGTACTTTTTCGTGTAGTTCAAACAGCCCAACAAGTGGAATTTGTAACGCGAGCGTGACTCCGGGTTCAGGCACATCGGTTTCGGGGAGCTACGATTATTCCAATGCTAGTTCACAGCGAACACTCTCATTAAAATGTCAAAAGGGAACGGCGACTCCGGTGAATTGTAGTGGCGCTGCTACTATTGGCGCTGGCGCTGCCCCAACATGTACGCCATCAAAGTCACTGTTGGATATTAATGAATTTGTGGACATTGCTGGTAGTGGAGGCACCGGATCATTGTATGATTGGAATACTAATTTAGACGCGCAACCATCAGCAGTAACAGGATTTCAAGTGTTTCGTACAAAATTTGGAACCGCTGGAACTAAAACAATAACTGTGAAAAATGCCGGAGGGAGTTCGGCGGGAAGTTGCACGGTTACTGTTGCCTCGTCGCAGCCAACATGCGTGATTACTTCTGTCAATCCAGATCCTGTTATTGCGGGGCCAAATTCTGTGGCATATGTGAGTTGGACGAGTTCGAATGCAACAGAGTGTGTTGCCACGCAAGGTCCGTGGTATGGGCCAAGTTTGCCGCCCGTTGGAACGCAGCAGTCGAATATTATTTCTTCTGCTCAGTATACTGCTACAACATTTGGTTTGAAGTGCAAAAATGCATTGTATCCTTCTGGTGGGCCAGAATGTACGCGCGTAGCACAGATTCGCTCTGGTAATCCGCCAGCTGTTACTACCAACCTTACTGCGTCGTGTGTTGCAGCACCATAAATATCCCATGAATACCTTCTTAAAAAATATTGCATACGGAATACTGGCAGCAGTAAGCGTGGTTGTTGTGTTTCCATTTGTTTCGTTTGCGGCATCGTGTTCGATACAAATGCAGCAGGAAACGAGTGGTTCGAATGTTGTTGATGTGCCGCGCATTTCTGTTTCTGGTGCGGGTTCTTACAGCCAGGTGCTGTGTGGAGTGATGCTGCCTACAACAGACAGCTCTATTTCTAACGGAACTATTTCGCGTACTTGGGACCCGAATCAGACTGGCTTTAATCCGTTTGCATATTCTATTGGATCGACTGATACTCCGAATCAATCTGGTTCTATTGCGGTACGATGCTATAAAGATATCGGTTCTACGAGCGCAGAGTTTGGAAAAGTTTCATCACCTCAGTTGATTGCATCGTGTAGTACTCCGTACTCGTGCACATATCCGACTGGGCAAAATAATTCTTCGTGTAACTATTACTGCCAGGCGTTATCTGGTCCGAGTTTGGATATTACTTATTCGATGAAGGACCGCTTAAATCCGAGTGCTTTTGGAACGTGTAATTTTACTACTCCTGGCGGTACTCCTTCTTCCGGTTCTGGGGCAACATTTACATCTACTTATGCAACTGCTGGTACAAAAATTGGAACCGCAAGTTGTAATGGGAAAACCGCAACGTGCCAAGCGGACGCGGTGCAGATTGCCCCAACCTGTTCAGCGAATGCTTCGAATGTGCTGTTGCAAAACGGACAAGCGCAGGTAACATTTACGGCCGGTGGTGGGGGGAGCGGTTCGTATGCATGGACAACGGGTTCGCAAGACGGCGCAACCCCTGTGAGTGGTTCAAGTCAGAACTTTACCACCGTGTATTCAACGCCAGGTCTTAAAACTGCCACTATTACTCGGGGCACTGGGGGTTCGGGAAGTTGTCAGGTTCGCGTGGAGGGGACTTCCGCCAGCCCTGTAGTGTGTCAGCCGGGCACACAGACTGTTTCTTTAGTGAATGGCCAAGCACAAGCTACCTTTACTGCTTCGGGGGGGAGTGCTCCTTATAGTTGGTCGAATTCACAAGGTTCTCCTGCATCTGGAAGCGGATCTTCTTTTGCCGCCACTTTTACGACTGCTGGTACCAAGCAGGTCACAGTGTCTGGCGCAACCGGTGGGTCTGCCAATTGTTCTGTTACGGTGGTGACGGGGACGAGTGCGGGGAGTTGTGATATTAATCGGTTGTGTGCGGATCGCAATGAGGGAATTATGTTTAACGTGGCATCTGCTCCAGCTGGCAAGAAAGTGTTTTCGTTTATGAAAAAGAACGGTGTGCAGGCAAATCCCTACCCACGCCTCGAGACGGGTGTAACTCCGTATTCAGCGACTGCTCGTTACAGCATCCCCGCAAATCATGGAGTTGGTGAAATTGCTCAGTATGAGGTGTATTTTGGCGTAGGAGATACTGATAATCCAAGTGCTATTCAGGCACTTACCACCCCAACTCAATATACGGTTGCTGATTGTCGTGTGAGCAATGCAACCTTGGAAGTGTGTCCTGCTTCTCAAAGCGTTGAAATAGGAGAACCAGCGATATTTAATGCATATTATGATTCCACCGGGGAGCTTCCGGGCAATTGTACTGCTATTGATCAAAAACTGAATGTTTCCGGTATTGATGGCGCGGCCTGGACAAGTTCAAATAGTGCTGTTGCTACCCCCGTTCTTTCGGTTGGAGGAGTCTTTAATACTTTAGCTGCTGGTGGGACAACTATTCAGGCGGTGTATGGAGGTGTTACTGCGCAAGGATTTTTGACCATCACAAATCCTTCGGATAATTTATCGGCAACATTTACCGCTGTTCCTTCAACGGGTGAAGCGCCTTTATCTTCGACGTTAACTGCTACTATTACTTCAACTGGTACTGCAACCAAAAACTATAAGTTCTGGTGGAATTGTCCGAACTACAGCCCTGCTGCTAATCCAACATTCGATGCTGCGCGTAGTGCATGCGGCGACCCAACTGATCCAGCCAAGGGTGCAAGGTTTGACGGGAGCGCGGATCAGGCAAAAGCCGTATTTCACACCTATCAATCTGCTGGGACATATGCACCCGCTGTACTTATAGAGCAGGGAACTTCGGTGGTGTTTGTGAAGCAAACCATTAACGCGACCCAGGCTACCTTGGCTTGCAATAGCTTTACTTCGTCTCCAACGAACTATGTGTGTTTGAATGCTTCGTGCACGAGCACGCGCCCGCCAGAGAACCCAACGCTTTCGTGGGGGTGCACCGCTAGCAACGCAACGAAGTGCGAAGTGCGCACAGCAACTGGCGTGGTATGCAGCAATCAGAATCCAACCGACACCTGTAATCCAACTAAGCCAAAGAAAACTACTCGGTATGAATTGTGGTGCGATGGTAAAAATACCGGCAAAGCGACGACAATTCGAGTGTTTGATACAAGTTTTGTTGAAATACCCCCATAGGATATCACTGGTTAAAGCGTAAAACCCGAAAGAAACGTAGCGCGTTGCGTTAGAATGAACAGCTAGATCGTTTTCTTGCTATAATTAAAATATCTTTTGTACATGTCTTACGTTTCACGATTTACATTGTATAGTTTACGCTCCGGCCAGGTGATGATTTTAACGGTGCTTATGTTAGGCGCTACAATGTTGGGTGCTACGACCATTGCCGGGCTTCTCATGCTGTACCAGGTGCGTCAGGCGTCTGACATTATCAACTCTACGAAGGCGGTGTATGCGGCTGATGCAGGGGTGGATGCGGCGCTGTATCAATTTTTTAAACAGCAAACAGGAGTGACTCCGCAGTTTACCAATGGTGCTGCCCTTCACTACTTGGGGTGCGTAGATACTCTTCAAGACAATACGACAGTGGAAGCGGACTGTGCGGCTGATTTTTCGGGTACTGATGATAACCCTTTTAAGTCGCGAGCATTTAAGGCGATTGGCCGTTCTGCGGGGAGCTACCGGTCGCTTGCGCAATTTTTAGGCGAGCATACTGAAGCCGCGGAGTAGTTCTTGCGACGTTTTGTTTTCTGGTGCGGTATACTTACCAATAGGTATGCGATATTTTTGCGTAAGAAAAACATCTGGTCAGTCGTTGGTTGAAGTGCTTATTGCAACCGCATTAGGAGTGATTTTTATTATTGCTGCTGTTTCGGCAGTTGTGCCGGCCTTGCGGGGGAATAGCTATGCTACTAAAAATGCCACTGCGTTAGAATTAGCTCGTGAATCATTGGATGGAGTTATCACCTTAGCACAGTCTGATTGGCATACAATTGCGGTTTTGACACCCGGCACAGTTCAATACAATATAGAAACCACCGAATCTCCTTTTTATATCTATGAAGGATATTCTGAATATAATCTTGGCGGCGTGAATTATGGCCGTTATTTTATTATTGACGACGTGTATCGAGATGGGAGTGGTGTTATTACAACCAATGGAGGTACGTATGATCCATCAACGAAAAAGATTACTGTGTATTATTCGTTTGATGGCCAGCCGGCAAAAAGTCTTTCCGGGTATCTTACTCGAACCCACCTCTCCTCTTTTACTCAAACTGATTGGTCTGGTGGTGTGGTGGGGGATACCGCGGTAACTACTGTTTCAACGAGTACGTTTTCTGCATCAATAAATGTGAGTTATGCCTCTACGACCGGTGCTTTTACTCTTTCTGGATTTTAACCACCCCCATGAACTTTTTAAAAAAAATTTTTTTTGCGGGCATGGTTTTCAGTGTGTGGTTTTTTTTGTTCGCGCCTCTTGCGCACGCGACTACCAATATTAGTAATGCTTCCGGTGAGTATTGGGGGTGGAATGATGTTGTTGGGTGGATTCGATTTAATACTGCAAGTGATGGGTTGAGTGTTACGGTAACTAATACGAAAATTCAGGGATATGCCACTTCTACTTCTGGTGACGTGTCTTTGGATTGCGGCACTACTTCTATTGGAGATATTTGCGCGGGAGCAGTTGATTATAAGGTTTCTAACGATGGTTCTGGTAATTTGTCGGGCTACGCGTGGAATGATGTGTATGGATGGATTAGCTTTGACTGTCACAACACCAACGGGTGCAGTACTTCTTCATACCAGGTTACAATTGATTCTAATGGCAATTTTCAGGGCTACGCGTGGAATGATGTGATTGGTTGGATTAGTTTTAATTGTGCTAATACTACTTCATGCGCAACATCTGATTACAAGGTAAAAACAAGTTGGGTACCTACTGCTACGACCGGAACTCTTACGTCGGTTGTATTTGATACTGGAGTAACGCACGGGGCCGCATTGTATTCAATTACCTGGCAGGGGACGAAGCCAACTGGTACACATGTGCGGTTTCAACTGGCGACGTCGAACGATTCTGCTGGTCCATGGAATTTTATTGGCCCTGATGGCACTTCTGATACGTATTATCCTCAAGATACTACCTTAGGACCATCGGATATTATTCCGCTGGCTTATAATCTGCACAATGATTATCGCTATTTCCGTTACCGTGTCACGTTGTTTTCGGATAGTATTTCATCGGTCGCGCCAACTGTTACTAGCATCAGTGTCCATTGGGGACATTAAATTAGCTCTTATGTATATTCCTTTGCTGTACAATAAAAGAAGAGTGCGTTATTTTTCAAGAAATATTGCTCGTTCTGTTTGCATCCGTGTTTTAGGACGGGAGGGACAGGCTGCGCTATCGTTCACTTTGGGTCTTGGAGGTATTATCATTATTGTTGCTCTGTTGTTGACGGTATATGGACTTACCTTTCTTTCGAGTTCTTATGGCGCGCAGCTTTCTACTCGTGCTTCGTATGCGGTTTCATCTGCAGCGCGTGATGCGTTTTTGCAGCTTGCTCGAAGTGGTGATGCGGTATCGTCAAGCTATACCACTCTGGTGGGGTCTGATGCGGTGTATGTTACCATTCAATCTGATACTCCCGCGCACCATCAATTTACTATAACTGCAACAGCAACGGTTGTTGCGTATACTCGCACTGCTACTGCTATTGCTGCTGTTGATGCTACTACTGGTGAGTTTTCACTCGTTTCTCTTTCAGTACCATGACCATTCAATCGACAATTCAAAATATTTTAAAAATTCTTCGCCTTCATGATGTTTCGGCTGGGCTTGAAGTGTCTGATGCTGCTTTACGATATGTTGTACCGGCGGGTGCTAGCTGGACGACTCTCGTGGTTGCTCTTGAGCATGGAGTTATGGAGCATGGAATGATTCGTGATATGCAGGCGTATAGTCGGTCATTGCAGACTCTTCATGGGTTAATTGTTAAAACTGCCGCTGCAAAGCGACTTCCTGTGGTTGTTTGTTTGTCTACCTATCCCGTATACAGCCAAATTATTAAGGTACCGCTTTTAAATGCTGCTGATTTGAGTCAGGCGATTGCGCTTAATATTGCTATGCTTACGCCAAAAGACCGCGAGGTGTACGCAAGCCATCAAATTGTTGCCACAAACGAACAAGAGGGTTTTGTTGAAAGCCTTGTGGCATTTATTGATCAGTCGGTGATTCAGCAGCATACTACTGCGTTATTGGCCGCTGGTTTTTTGCCTACCGCTGTTGAATGGCAAGCGTATTCCTTGGCTCGATTTCTTACGAAAACTCTTGTTTCTGACCCACAGATTCTTGCTGGTGTATCTGCGGTACTGACCGTTGATGACGTGGGAATTCGAGCGGCACTTATTCGAGGGGGGATGTTGTATTTTGACTATCGGGTATCTTGGCATGATGTCGCGCGTACTGCTCCAGTTGTTACTCGTGAAATGGTTACCTCTGCCGTGCAAGATGTGGTGACTCGTCTGGTGCGTTATAGTCAGCAGCATTTAGCTATTTCATCATTGACGCATATTTATGTGAACGCTCCTACTGTTGCTGATCTTGTTCAGGGTGCTGTTGCGCAAACTACACAGGTCCCTTCGAGTTTATTTGTGGATGAACGTATTGGTTTGGATGCGAGCGTCTATGCTTGTGGAGCAAGTCTTCGCGATACAACACAAGATTCGCAGATTAATCTTATTGGGAAACAATTTCTCTCTGATGTACGCACTGTTACACTTATTAATTTTTTGCATTTGTGGCAGGTTGTTACGCCAATACTTTTAGCGCTACTCCTTCTTGTTGGTATGGCGCAAGATATTTATACTTTACAAAAAAAGAACCAGCTTCGTCTGGAGTTTACGAGTACACATAATCCCGAATTGTATGCGCAACTACAGGCGTATATTCTTCAGACAAAAAAATTTAATACTCTTGTTGACACTGCGGTAGCGGCTGGCGTGACTACTCCTAAAAAATCACCGCTTCTTGATGCTTTTCTTCGTGTTGCGAGCACTGCTCGCATCACTGTTGTTTCTTATGTGGTAAGTGGAGAGAGTGTGACGGTGCAAGCAACTGCGCGCACGCAAGACGAGGCTGTTGCGCTTGAGCGCCTACTCCGCGAGAATTCTCAGTTTTCTGGTGTAACTGTTCCGTTGAGTTCTATCCGAGCTATGCCATCGGGCGTTTCGTTCACTGTTTCCTTTTCGAGCGCTTCTAAGCAGTAGCGGAATGTTTCATAGAGTTGTTTGAGTGCTTGTGTGGTTATGGATGAGAGCACGAATTCGCTCGCTTTTTTTCGTGGAACATCTGCAGTGGTTTTTTCTCGAATACCAATACGAATTCGATAAAATGATTGGGTGTGTAGGTGGGTAATAATTGATTCGATGCCATGGTGCCCTGCTGCTCCTTTTTCGAATGAAAGCTTCCAGTCTCCTCTGTACATGTCTGAATCGTCGTGGGCAATTACCAGCGCTTCTGGGGGAATATCAAAGTATTCGCTGGCTGCTTTGACGGCTTCGCCCGATAGGTTCATAGCTACTTCTGGGTATGCAAAAATTCCTTCTTCTGTTTTGCAATACGCGAAGTTTCGTAGGTTTTTAAAGCCCGTACATCCTTTTTGGGCTGCCATCCATTCAACAAAGAGCCTGCCCGCGTTGTGGTAGGTGGTGTGGTATTTTTCTTCGGGATTTCCAAGTCCTACAATTAGCTTGAAACGCATATGGTGATACTATACAATAAACCCATTCGGCGTGGGAGTGCATGTATTTTCCCGCTCGTTTTTTATGATTCGAAAATTTTTTGTATCAGCACTTGAAATATTTGAGATCGCGGCTATTACCATTGGCGCTGTTTTTGTTATCCGTACTTTTTTGGTGCAGCCGTTTTTGGTGAGCGGGGAAAGCATGAAGCCTAATTTTTCTGACGGTGATTATTTGATTATCGATGAGTTATCGTATCATTTCCGTCAGCCGGCACGAGGGGATGTGATTGTGTTTAAATATCCCAACGATCAAACTACTTATTTTGTGAAACGTATTATCGCATTGCCTGGTGAGCGTGTAAAAATTGAAGACAATGCGGTGACGATTTACAATGCTGACCACCCTGATGGCGTGGTGCTTGTTGAGAGTTATTTACCAAAAGGAACCGTTACCAATCGTGATGGACAGTATACTGTAGGGCAGGGAGAATATTTTGTAATGGGGGATAATCGTTTGTATAGCTATGATTCACGAAGTTGGGGAATGCTTAAAACTGATTTGGTTGTTGGCTTGGTTCGTTTTCGACTGTGGCCCCTTACTCATGCGGCAGTGTTTACCCATAATCTTCAACTATTACCTTCATGACACCAGTAAAAATAGATAGTGTTCCAAAAGAAAAAGCTCCTCAGTCCGTGAAGGGCATGCACGATGTTACCCCCCCGCAACAGGAGGTATGGGATGCTGTGCGTACCGCGGTTTCACTGTGCGCGCATAATTATTCGTTTTCTCGCATCGATACGCCTTTTTTGGAGCATGTGAAGGTGTTTGAAAAGAGTTTGGGTGTAGATAGTGATGTAATAGAAAAAGAGATGTATATTCTTACCACAAAAGGTGGTGATGTGCTGGCGCTTCGACCAGAAGGAACTGCGGGGGTTGTGCGAGCCTATTTGGAAAATGGATTGAGTCGATTGGGTTCACCTCAGAAGTTGTACTATGAGGGTCCAATGTTTCGCCATGAAAGTCCTCAGGCGGGGAGGCTTCGGCAGTTTACCCAGGCGGGGTTTGAGATTATTGGCGGAGTGAACGATCCTTTGTATGATGCGCAAATTATTCTGATTGCCGCGCGTATTTTTGATGCTTTAAAAATTAAACACATTCAGCTTCACGTGAATTCGATTGGGTGCCGTGTCTGTCGGCCAATTTATAAAAAACAGCTTATTGCTTATTATAAACCGCTTGAGTCGCAGTTATGCGAAGATTGCGTGCGTCGGTTGAAAACAAATCCACTTCGTCTTTTGGATTGCAAAAAGCAGCAGTGCCAGAAATTGAAAGCAGACGCGCCAAATATTTTAGATAAATTGTGTGTTACGTGTAGTCAGCACTTTAAGGAGGTTTTAGAGTATCTCGATGAGCTTGGTATCGCTTATACGCTTTCTCCGCATTTGGTGCGTGGGCTTGATTACTACAGCAAAACAGTGTTTGAGTTTCTGACGACTGAAAAAACCGGTGTAGAGATTGGGGCTGTGGCGTCTGGTGGGCGATATGATTATTTGGCAGAGATGATGGGTGGCAAGTCTACTCCCGCAGTTGGTTTTGCAGTTGGTTTTGAGCGGGTTATTGAGATTATGAAGGCCCAGCAGGTGGTGTTGCCTCAAAAGCAGGTGAAGCGTGTGTTTGTGGCGCATGCTGGTGAGTTGGCTAAGAAGAAAGCTTTAAAGATTATTGAAGATTTGCAGAAGGCAGGAGTTTCTTGCGCGGAGAGTTTAGCTCGGGAGTCATTAGCCGCACAGCTTAAGGTGGCTAATAAAGAAGGAGCTACTCTGGCTGTTATTGTGGGTCAAAAGGAGATATATGAGGAATCGGTTATTATTCGCAATCTGGCTCTTGGCTTGCAAGAAACGTTTCCTTTGCATAGAATGGTCGAGGAAATAAAAAAGCGCCTAAAAGGGGCGTAAATACTGTTTTTATGGCCGAAACCTGTATATTTTGCGCTATAACGGCTGGTTCTATACCTGCGTATGTAGTGGCAAAAAATACTGGTGCGATTGCCTTTTTGGACGTTGCTCCAATCGCTCCGGCTCATTGTGTGGTTGTTCCGACAAGCCACCGGCAGTTTGTAGATGATCTTTCGCAGGAAGAGGTGTGTGATGTGTTTATGCTTGTGCAGCGCGTTGCGCGCGCGGCAAAACGGGCTGTTGATGCTGATGCTGCGACTATTGCCATTAACGATGGCGTGGCCGCAGGACAAGCAATACCGCATGTCCATGTACACATTATCCCTCGTTTTACTGGCGATGGCGGCACTTCGGTGCACTCGATCGTCAAAAATCCTCCCGATCGTCCCCTTGGTGAATTTGTCGAAGAAATAAAAAAATATTTGGATTCATTTATTTAGAATGATTGAAGTAAAAAAACGCGAAGGCGAACAAGCAAGTGCATTGATGTTTCGGTTTACTCGCAAGGTAAAGCGAAGCGGCGTACTCAAGGAGGTAAACTCCCGCCGATTTCGTGACCGCGCGGTAAGTCGTGTGAAGCGTCGTCTTTCCGCAATCTATAAATCAGATAAGAAGCAAGAATTGCTTCGAACGAAACAATTGGGCAACTAGTGTATCATTAGTGTATGTCACTTTATACGACTATTCAGAATGATGTAAAAACCGCTATGAAGGCGGGCGATTCAGTGCGTGTTGGTGTTTTGCGATTTGTGTTGGCGGCTTTGAATGCTCGCAAAAAAGAGCATGAGCTGGCGGGGAACATGGATGAGCTTTCTGACGGACAAGCGCAGGAGGTACTTACAAAGGAAGTGAAGCGTCGACGCGAGTCAATTAGTATGTATGCAAGCGCGAATCGACAAGATTTGGTGGATGATGAAACTGCGCAACTTCAAGTCATTGAAGCGTACCTTCCAAAAGGACTTTCATCAGATGAGGTGGCTTTGATTGTTGACGAGGTGATTGCACAGGCAAACCCTAAGGAATTTCCTGTTGTGGTCAAGGCTGTTATGGCGCGGATTGCTGGTCGGGCTGATGGTAAAATGGTCTCTGAAATGATCAAACATAAACTTGGCGTTTAAGACGCACGGGTTTTTGTATGGTACTCATATGACTCGGATTCAATCGACCTCACGGCGAGCGTATGAAAAAAAATTGCAGGCTTTGGTGCCTGCAATTTTGCGTTTTTTGCGTAAAAAAAATAGTACTGTTACGGTTACGCTCCTTTCGGATGCGCGCATGCGTTTTTTAGAAAAAAAATACATGCATAAAGAAAAAAAAATCGTGAACGTTCTTTCATTTAAAAATCCTGATGGATTTCCGCATCCTGAAACAAAGCAAGTGGTACTTGGTGATGTATTTATTAATTGGGATATTCATGTGCGTGAGAAAGCGCGTATGAAATTTTTGTTAGTACATGGAATTTTGCACATTCTCGGCTATCGTCACGGAAAAAAACGTGATACTATAGTAATGCAAAAACTTGAAGCGCAATTATGCCGTCACATTTCATTACCGGTATCGATATTGGAACCTCGGCTATTAAAGCCGTCGTTGCGGCGCGTGGAGCGTCGGGCAAGTTAATTCCTAAATTATTTGTAAAAGAACCGGTGTTGGGCGTGCGCCGTGGTGCTGTTCTTGAGGTTGCGGAAGCTGCTCCGGCTGTTGCTCGAGTTATTTCTGAGGTTAAAAAGTGTGCAAAGGATGCGGGTGTGAATATTTATGCTGGTGTAGGTACAACTCAAATTAAGGTACAGACTTCTCGTGGTATTGTCGCTGTTTCGCGTGCTGATTCTGAAATTTTTCAAGATGATGTGGAGCGGGTTGTGAAGGCGAGTCAGGCCATTCAACTTTCGCCGAATAGGATGGTTATCCATAGTATTACTCGCGAGTTTGTGGTTGATGGTGTGACCGATATTATTGATCCCTTGGGATTAAAGGGAAGTCGTCTTGAGTCAAATAGTCTTATTGTTGACGCGTTTGCTCCGCATGTGCGCAATGTCATGCGGTGCGTGGAGTTGGGATTGGGAGAGGTAAGTGGGTTGGTGTTTGCTCCTTTGGCCGCGAGTCGAGCCACCATTAGTAAGGCGCAGAAAAATTTAGGCACAGTACTTGTTTCGATAGGGCACAGTACTACGGGTGTGGTGATTTTTGAAGAAAATAAATTGTGGGGAGTCGCGCAGTTTCCAGTGGGGGGTGCTAATATTTCGGGTGATATTGCGATCGGTCTTAAAATTCCAGTTGATGCTGCTGAAAAAATAAAATTGGAATATGGGTTTGCGGTTGCGCGCGATATTCACGCAAAAGACATGATTGATTTGGCTACTATTATGCCCGATGGCAGTGGCATGGTATCACGCCGGTTGGTTGCTGAGATTATTCAATCTCGACTTGATGAAATTTTCGAACTTGTGCAACAAGAGATTAAGCTTGCGGGTAAGTTTGGTCAATTGGCTGGCGGTGCTCTTTTGATTGGAGGCACCTCTGCGTTGCCTGGAATTACGGATCTTGCGAAGCAACAGTTAAAATTGACGGTGCAATTGGGGGGTGTTTTGCCGCAGGATTGGATTGTGGAAACGAGCCCAATGCAACACTATGTAGAAGATCCGGAATATGCGGTTGCTTTGGGATTGGTGCTTTCGGGCGCTGATTTAGAAGACAAAGGGAAAAAGCCTGTATTTTCCATGCCAGGAAGTTCTAAAATTCGCGAAATACTTAAGTATTTCATGCCATAGGTGGAGATTGTGCTGATTGGGGTATGTTTTGTTGCTTTTTGGGTCGATATTCGACCCTTTTTTGTTCGTGTTGTAAAGATATTGTGGTGGCTTGTACGCTTGCTATATACTGGTGACAACATTCTTTTATCTTTTTCTACCCGCTATGAAAAAATCAACCGCAGCAAATCCATCACCACTGATTGCCAGTATTAAAGTCGTTGGTATTGGCGGAGGAGGGAGCAATGCGGTATCTCGTATGTCTCAGGATTTTATGCGTGGTGTTGAGTTTATTGCTATCAATACTGATCACCAAGATCTTGATCATTGTGAGGTAAAGAAAAAAATTTATATTGGAAAAAATTTAACGCGAGGACTTGGCACTGGTATGAATCCTGATTTGGGTCGTCAGGCCGCGGAGGAGAATCGTTCCGAGATTGCCGAAGCTATTAAGGGTGCTGACATTGTGTTTGTGTCGGCCGGTGAGGGTGGCGGAACGGGAAGCGGCGCAGCGCCAGTGGTTGCGGAAGTTGCGAAGCAGTCGGGTGCTTTGACGATTGCTGTTGTAACGCGACCGTTTGCGTTTGAGGGTATCGCGCGTGAGCGTATTGCTCAAGAAGGTTTGGGAAAATTAAAGGATAAGGTTGATGCTTTAATCGTTGTTCCTAACGATAAGATTTTTTCGTTAATTAGTAAGGATACCCCGATTATGAAAGCATTTCAGGCAATTGATGATGTGCTTCGTAACGCGCTTCATGGGATTGTAGAGCTCGTGCTTTCGCCGGGTATTATTAATGTTGATTTTGCGGATGTGCGTACCATTATTCAAGATGCGGGATCGGCGATTGTGGGTATTGGAATGGCGGCAGGGCCTGATCGGGCGGTAAAGGCAGTGAATCAGGCGCTTCATTCACCGCTTTTGGAAGTGAATGCAGAGGGCGCGCGTGGAGTGCTTCTGGGTATTACCGGAGGGAAGGATTTAAAAATGAGTGAAATTAATGACGCCGCAAAGTTGGTGGCACAAACGGTGGATCAAAACGCGAAGATTATTTTTGGTGCATATCATGATAAAAATTTAAAGGAAAATCAGATTAAAATTACGCTTATTGCGACTGGTTTTTCTGGTGGCGTCGCTGGTCCTGCTGCGCAATCTGCTTCGCTTTTTTCTGGGGCAGGTGACTATGAAAAGCGATCGGGTGATTTTTATCAATCTTCTACTCGACTCCAAGACGCCCCCGCGGGCAGTGTCCGCGTTTCGTCGGCACCGTCAGTGCAATCTGAGCTTTCAACGCTTAAGTCGGTTGCAACGCCCGTGTCTTCATCTGCTGGAGTGCCGCCGGTTTCTGAAAAGCCGGTTGCGCGTACTGCTGGTAACCCACCATCAATTGCTGAAAAGCCATCTGCAACTCTTACCAGTAGCGCTGCGTCGGATGTTTCAAAATTTGCTCCAGCGGGTGTTTCTGGGGTGGGTAAGTCGTCAAGTATTTCCTCTGCGGCTCTTAAAAAAGACCCAGAAGATCCAGATGCGTTCTGGGATATCCCGGCATTTTTACGACGACGGAAGAAGTAATGTTATTATGGTGACCCAGAGCCTGAACCCTGGAGTGTAGGGTGTAAAATTTCTAAAAAAGAGTATACTGGTACGTATGAATGTATCACGTACAAAGGTTCTTATAGCGGCGTTTCTTGTTCCGTTTTTGGTGATTGTGGTTTCTGTGGTGGCAACTTTTTTACCAAGTCGTTTGGTGTCTCCAGCACATGATTTTTTGTACAGCGTTTCAGGGGGAGCGTATGGTCATTACAGTTCGTTTCACGTAGAGGATGGAAAGCTGGTAAAAGAGTCGTATCCGTATCCATCAACAGAACCAAATGTTAAAATTACTGATCCTACTCTGTACATATACCGCGTTTCTTCTGGTAGCTCGGAGCGTGTTTCCTATGAGGGTGTGGTGCAGTCGGGTGCGCGTATTCGCCCTGGTATTTCTTCTGATGGCTATGAGGTAAGCCAAGACTTTGGCCCTTCGGATGCATTTGGTTTTTTGTTTGGTGGGTATCGTTCGTATGAACCCGGCACTGTCCTTATTCGCAGTAAGTTTTTTTCAAAAAAAGTTTCATTGTTTCCCGACACATCTCCCTATTATTACCCTCACGTGCTCGGGTGGCTTGAATAATTTTTACTTTTATGGATAAATCACAATTTTTAGCATTGTTTCGTCAGTTTCTTGCCCAAGGAACCATTACTCGCGAAGAGATTCTTGCGATTTTAACTCCGAATGAGTCTTCGCCTGTTTCTGGTGTGAGCGCTCCTGTATATGAGCAGAGCGTTTTATTGAAGCATCGTCAGTTTGACGCAGCCACTATTATTTCTTTAATTGGTACGGGAATTGTTGTGGTGGGGGTTTTGTTTCTGGTGGTGCAGCATTGGCAGGATTTTACGTTGCCGGTCCGTTTGATGATTACGCTGGGGTTTGCCTGTGCGTGCTATTTTGCTTCGGTCGTGTTGTCGGTGTTTAAAATTCACGCACCGGCTGCGTTTTGGCTGTATGTACTTTCAACATTCGTGTTTCCTTTGGGGGTGGGGCTTTGGTTTGATGCGGCGGGCATTCTTTCAACTGAGTATGGGGTGGCGCTGTTATCTTTTTTTGTGCTGGCACAACACCTGCTCTATTTTGGGTTCTTCCGCACTACTGCGAGCGTGTTGTTTAGTGCGCTTTCGTTTAGTTGGCTTTTCTTCTCTTTCACTAATTATGCGTATTTTTCTGCGGGGTTACAGATAGAAGATTTTACGTTGTACCGCGTGCTTTTGTTGGGAATTTCATATTTATTGTTTAGTTATGGTATTGCGGAAGGAGCGTACCGCACCCTTTCTACCGCGTTGTATCGAATCGGGCTTATAGGAATTTTGGCATCTACTTTATTTCTGGGTAAGTATAGTCCGTATCAAAATGTGGGGTGGGAGGTTTTGTTTCCGTTTTTGGCAGTGGGGCTTATTGCGCTCGGAATTCAGTTTCGTATTCGGGAGTTTTTTGTGCTTCCGGCACTTGGGATTATGGTGTATGTTGCAAAAATTGGATTTGAGTATTTTTCCGATAGCATCGGCTGGCCGTTGACACTTATTTTTACGGGCTTTGTACTGGTGGTGTTGGGCGTGGGATTGGTGCGGTTTCGGAAAGAGTATTTTATGCGCCCCTCATAATATGTTGGTTTATTTATTCGTATGACAAAAAAAATTATTTTTGTTTGTGTGGTCGTAGTTGTTATTGGGGTGAGTTTGTTTTTCTATCTTACTCGCCCAGCTGCAAGCCCAAGCACTGATATTGGCACAGCTACCCAAGGTGATCAGTTGCAACATACGGATACACAACCTACTCAAACTGCTACGGTGTACCGTATTTCTCAAACTAATTCGACCGCTCGATTTGAAGTGGGAGAGGTGCTTCGGGGCAGCCCGTTTACAGCTGTTGGTACCACGAACCAGATTGCGGGGGATATTGAAGTGAATACTTCTAATCCTTCGGCATCGAAGTTGGGTGTCATGAAGGTGAATGCACGAACCTTAAAAACCGATAGCACTCAGCGTGATGGGGCGATTGCGCGGTTTATCTTGAAGTCAAATGAAGATGCAAATGAGTTTATTACGTTTGCTCCGACATCGCTTTTGGGTATGCCAGCCAAAATCGAAAGCGGAGTAGCTGTTCCATTTACCATT